>DASQPH010000032.1:0-10218 GCA_035644055.1 Chthoniobacterales bacterium | reverse complement strand
CCAATAAGGATGTTGTCTCCAGTGAGGACATTGGCTCGCGTCGAGATATTAAGTAGCTGAGACGGTGTCGCGGTTGGAGTAGCTGTAGGTGTCGGCGTGGGGGAAGCCGTTGCTGATGCCGTTGGAGTCGGACTGGCGGTTGCGGATGCAGTCGCGGTTGCCGTGGCCGTGGCGGTAGCCGTAGGTGTGGCAGTCGCGGATGCAGTCGCGGTTGCCGTGGCCGTGGCGGTAGCCGTAGGTGTAGCGGTCGCAGTGGCTGTCGCGGTAGGAGTCGCCGTTGGAGTTGGACTGGCCCCGGCAGGCAAAGGCCAGACATAAGCTCCACGACCGCGCGTCCAGACGGAGAGCGTCGTCGCGCCACGATCGATTTGCAGGTCCCAAACCATCGAATGCGGCAGCCCATTCTCAAAGCGGGACCAGACTGGCGACGCCGCTGTGATATCATCGGTGTAATAGACACCCCAGTCCGTCCCGGCGAATACCTGCTTCGGAATATTCGGATTTACGATAATAGAATCGACTGGGATATCCGGGAGATTGCCGCTCTTATCCAGCCAGGTGAAGGAGCCACAAGTAGCAGCGCACGTCACTTGGAAGACGTGACCCGGAGTGGTGGGCGTGTTGGCATTAAAGCCGCCGACAGCGGCATAACCAACCGGAAGATTCGCGGCAGATGCTGAGGGATCGAGTGCAATACCCAGCACCGGCCGGTTAGGCAAAAGGGCATTGCTTCCGGTTACGTTCACCCAGTTAGCTTGACTCGCCGCGCCGGTGCCGAGATTGAAGCCGATCTGGACGTTGCCATCGTTGGTGCCGACGATAGCGACACTCTGATACTTCGGCGAATACTTGACTTGATTAATGAAAGATCGATTGCCCAAGGTTCCTTTGCACAGGTTCGGACCTGCGGCCGAGCCAGCGGGGTTGTTCGTAATATACCAAGTATTTGTGCCCGTAGCTCCCGAGATTGTCTCCCAAACTCGAGTCGTGGCCGCAAGCAGATGGCCGCAGCCGGTGGTCGCGCCCGCGGCCTCGCAGTCGTCCCCACCGGGAATGCCACCGTGGAAAAGATTAATGGGCAGGATAAACGATTGGAGATCGCTGCCCCACCCGCCCTTTCGGTTCGACCAGGTAGCGCCCGAGGCGGTGCAGTTAGTGACACAGCGACTAATTCCGCCGCTGTTGTTGCCCTCCCAAAAGCGAAGGCTCGTTCCAGTCCCGACCGGATCAATCTGGCCAGAGAATCCATCGCCGCCCAAACCCATCTGCCACTGTGCCGGTCCAGTCGGGCTGCCGGTGAACATGACCGAGCTGGGACCGTTGTCTTGGGCGCCGCCGACCGCCTGTGGTGTGGCCGAAGTAGCAAAACTCCCGCTGATGTCGCCCGAATAGAATTCGATCGTGTTCAAGCCGCCATCCATGTTGAACCATTGCGGCGCGGGAAGATTTGCCGTCGTCGTGCCATGGATGCCGCCGTCGTTACCCGCCAGCAACATGGTGGAAATTCCGCCGATAGACACGCCGGGGACAAACGCCAGGGCATGCTGATCTACATGCACTCCCCGGTTACTCGTCCCGTAACCGCAAGTGGTATCCACCCATTGCGGACTCGGATTCTGCCACAACCAAACGTCGAACGTGTCAAAGAAAACGCGGTCGGGATTGACCGGATCGACGGCAATGCCCTGGTCATACCAGTTCTGCGAATAGTCACCCGCGCCACCTTCGCAATCGGTGAGCGAAGGACCGGGCGACCCTGGAATCTGCGTCCAAGTCGCGCCGCCATCGGTCGAGCGGTAAGCGCCGAGTTGGCAGCCTTGGGCGCCACAACTGGATTGGACAGTGATCGCCTGCAACTGGGCATAGATGTAGTTCGCGTCGCTCGGGGCTACCGCAATATCGATCCGTCCTACTTGATTGCCCACCCCAGAACTAACGTAGGCCGTCCCAGTGGTTGCGTTCAAACCAGTCCAGCCATTTGCGTTGGTCGTGATCGGAGTGAAATCCGTCGGGCAACCGCTCGCTGGCATCGTCCCTTTGTAGATTCCGTTAGCCCCGTTCAAATCGAGATTGTATTGCACCGTCGTCTTGAACCCACGGACGCCGACGGCGGCGATGATGCGAGTGCTGGTGCCTGTGTCAGTGAGGGCCAGACCGGTAATGTCCTGGCGCATGGTGTTGAAACTGTTCGTGGTGCAGGGGCCGGTCCAGGTAACACCGGCGTCATTCGAGAAATAGAGGCCGGTCTTAGTTCCCGCGACCACGTTGTTGCTGTTACGCGGATCAACCCGCACCTTCCCGACGGCGTTGTATTGCGGGAATTGTCCCGCCGGTTCGGTTAAGGCCGGTCCGAAAACATTCGCGCCCAGCAAAGTCCAGGTCGCGCCGCCATCGGTCGATTTCAGGATGCCCTGGCTGCCCATCGAGAAGGAACCGAAGTTGAGGTCGCCGGTGCCGGCGTAGATCGTGTTGTGATTGTTCGGATCGATCGTGAGCGTGTCGATGCTGATCGTCGCCAGCAGCGGATCGTCGGTGGTAACGCTCCATGTGGTCGTGCTGCTGCAGCAATTCGTCGTTTTCCAAACGCCGCCGCCGACAGTCGCCGCGTAGGCCACGATGGAACCATTGGTTGTGGTGGTGGGATCGACCACGATGTCGTTCACGCGGCCCTCCGTCGTTGTGTAGTCGTAGCAGTTCGTGCAACCAGTCATGTGTTCCGGCCTCGGGCCCAAGGCGGTGAAGTTAACCGGATCGAGAGCCTGCTCGCCGGTGAGCGCATTCACCCGGAGATTCAGGGTCCCAGCGCCGAAGGGCACGCTCCGGAGAATGCTCTTATCCACCGCCGCGGCCTGGCGGACCCAGGCCGGGTCAAATACCCCCGTTGGATACGTCAGGCGGTTATTCCATTCCGCTTCCATCCGGTCGAGATCGTCGGGGTCGCCGCCGGGCACCGGCATGTAGCGTTGGGCCACGCCCGTTCGTTCCGGCCGGGGTCGATCTGGCTGGCGATTGAAACCAATCGTCGCCAGGCAAATCCCGGTCGAGAAGAGAATAAATGCCGCAAAGATGCGCGGGCGAAAGATCCCCAATTCGGACGGCGATTTTTTCAACGGCATGCTGGTCTCTTTCTCCACAATTCGAATCGAATCTTCGAACGGCTTCGCATGCCTCGCCAGTATTAGGTTCGCGTCACGCCGCTTTTCTTGCTAAAAAAACATTATGGCTTCTTCTTCGCTCTGGCCGCGTTTTCAGAAATATTTCCTGCGTTACGACGATCTCGGTTTTTCGATCGACATCAGCCGGATGCGATTTGCCGATGAGTTCTTCGATCGGATGAAGCCGCTGGTCGCCGGGGCCTTCACCGCGATGCGGGAACTCGAAAGCGGCGCGATCGCCAACCCGGACGAGCAACGGATGGTCGGCCATTATTGGCTGCGCGATTCGAAACTGGCGCCCACGCCAGAACTCCGGGCCGACATCGACGATACCAACGCTCGCATCAAGCAGTTCGCGGCCGAGGTGCACTCCGGAAAGATCGCGCCGGAGAAGGGCGGAAAATTCAAACACGTGCTGCTGATCGGCATTGGCGGCTCGGCCCTCGGACCGCAATTTATCGCCGACGCGCTCGGCCAGGCCGACGACCCGCTGAACATTTACTTTTTCGACAACACCGATCCGGACGGGTTCGATCGCGTCCTTGCCCGAATCGGCGACCACCTCGCGCACACACTCACTGTCGTCATTTCCAAATCCGGCGGAACGAAAGAGACGCGCAATGGAATGCTGGAAGCGGGCGCCGCGTATGAAAAGGCGGGGCTAAATTTCGGAAAACACGCGGTCGCGGTGACGGGCGTGGGGAGCGAGCTCGACAAGCACGCGGAGACAAACGGCTGGCTCGCGCGATTTCCGATGCACGACTGGGTGGGCGGTCGCACTTCGGTAATGAGCGCGGTGGGACTGGTGCCGGCCGCGTTGGAAGGCTTCGACATCGATCAGTTCCTGGCCGGCGCCGCGGCCATGGACGCGAAGACACGAACGAATGAAACGCCGCAGAACGCGGCGATGCTCCTCGCCTTGATGTGGCATTACGCCGGTGAGGGGCGCGGCAAGAAAGACATGGTCATCCTTCCCTACAAGGACCGGCTGATGTTGTTCAGCAAATATCTCCAGCAACTTGTGATGGAGTCGTTAGGCAAAGAGAAGGACCTCGACGGCAAGATCGTTCATCAAGGTATAGCGGTTTACGGCAACAAAGGCTCGACCGATCAGCACGCGTATGTGCAACAGCTCCGCGACGGCGTCCCGAACTTCTTCGTTACGTTCGTCGAGGTGGAGAAGGATCGCGAGGCCGGGCGGTTCGAAGTCGAGCCGGGCGTAACCAGTGGCGATTATCTCCAGGGTTTTCTGCGCGGGACGCGCGCGGCGCTTTACGAGAGCGGACGGGAATCGATCACGATCACGATCCCGAAAGTGAACGCGTTTTATGTCGGCGCGCTGATTGCGCTTTACGAACGGGCGGTCGGACTCTACGCCTCGCTCGTCAACATCAACGCCTATCACCAGCCCGGCGTTGAAGCGGGCAAGAAAGCGGCGACAAAGATTCTGGAATTACAGGCCAGGGTCAAAAAAGTTCTCGCCAGTGGCTCGGACAAAGCACCGGAAGAAATCGCGCGAGAGCTCGACGCCGATCCGGAAGACGTCTTCCATATCGTCCGACATCTCGGCGCGAACGAGTGACGAATCTGCGATGAGCGAATCGAATCCCACCGAAATTCAGCTCTCAATGCCCGAGCTGGTGAAGTTCGTCCGCCAACTTGCGCATGATCTTCGAAATCACCTCAACGCGGCCGAGCTCCAATCCGCTTATCTGCTCGAGATCGCGGAGAACAACGAGGTGCGCGACGAAATCAAACGGCTGCGCGGGATGATTGCGCAGGTTGGAGGGAATCTCCAGGAGTTAACGACCGCTTTGAGCCCGCCGCGTCTCACCGAAATGCCGTACGCCGCGAAGGATTTGATCGAGGATTTGCAGCAGAAAATCGCGAACGATTATCCGGCGAAAAACGAGCACGTGAACTGGGACGCCGACGTTGGCGATGCGACGTTGAATATCGACCCGCAATTATTGTTGCCTGTCCTGTCCGAACTTTTCGCAAACGCGTTCCGCCACGATCGTGGCGCTGGCCCAATCACCGCGGCCGCGCGAACCGACAAGGCGCGGTTCGTCTTCACCCTCTCCGAACCAAAGCCGACCTTCGATCTGTCGACCGAGAATTGGGGCCGCGAACCGCTCCGTGCCCTCGGCCAGGGTCGTTACGGTCTCGGGCTTTATCGCGTCCGCGCCACGATCGAAGCGCACCGCGGCCAATTCAGCGCACGCCACGACAAAAAGACGGGATTACTCGTCACGACGATCGCGTTGCCGCTGGCGGCGCCCGACGCCTAACGAATTTTTCGGTTTTAATGAATGAAAGGCGCGAGGCTTGCGTCGATTGCTCTTTCCGTTTCCCTTTCAGCACTTAACAGTAATTCCGCCGCGATGCCCAATAACAACACGGAGAACCGACGCATCCTCATCATTGACGATGAGCGGCCGATCCTCCTCACGCTCGAAGCGCTTCTCGGCCGTCACGGCTATCAGCCCGAGACAGCCGCGACGGCTTCGTATGGTCTGCGCCGGCTGAAGGAAACGTTGCCCGCCGTCGTTCTCCTCGATCTTCAGCTGCCGGATGCGGACGGCCTCGAGATGCTGGGCCAAATCAAAGAAGAGCATCCCGATACGCAGGTCATCATTTTGACCGCGCACGATTCGCTCAATAACGCCATCGAATCGATCAAGCGCGGCGCCTACCATTTCATCAGCAAACCGTACGCGCCGGAAGAATTGCTGAGCCTCATCGAGAAAGCGATCGAGAAACAATCGCTCCTCCGCGAAACCGAGCATCTCCGGAAGAAAACGCAGCAGCTCGAAAAACGGCTCGAGATTGCCGAGACCAGGCTCGCGCCGGTTTTTCAAAGCAAAGCGCTCCAGGAAATCGAGGAGTTGATCGACGCGATGGCCCCGTCGGAAGCGAATGTTCTCATTACCGGCGAAAGCGGCGTCGGCAAGGAAGTGATCGCAAACGTGATTCACAGCCGGAGCCGGCGCGCGGACAAATCGATGATCAAGCTCAACTGCGCGGCGTTTCCGCAGGCCATGATCGAGTCGGAATTGTTCGGCTACGTCAAAGGCGCGTTCACCGGCGCGATGAACGATTTCCCGGGAATGATCGCGGCCGCCGCCGGCAGCACCCTGTTCCTCGACGAAATTTCCGAGATGCCGGCGGAACTCCAGACGCGTTTTCTGCGCGTTCTCCAGGAGCGGGAATATCGCCCGCTCGGCAGCACGAAAACGTTGAAGGCCGACTTTCGCGTCATCGCAGCGACGAACCGGCCGATTGCGAGTGCACTCGCTGAAAACCGGCTGCGGTCCGATCTGTATTACCGGCTTAACACTTTCCAGATCGAGATCCCGCCGTTGCGCGAACGCAAGGAAGATATTCCGCCGCTGGTTTCCACGTTCCTGAAGCGCTTCGCCGACGAGCTGGGAAAACCCGAGCCGGAAATTCTGTCGGACGCGTTTCAGAAATTGCTGGATTACGGGTGGCCGGGAAACGTTCGCGAATTACAAAACGCGATGGAATACGCGGTCGTGCTCGCCCGAAAAGACAAGATCAGCGTGAAAGAATTGCCGGCGGAAGTGCAGCTGCCGGCGGTGCTCCAACAGGTGGAACGCACCGGCAACGGCGGCGTCCAAAATCTCGACGACCTCGAGCGCAACGCCATCATCCAGGCGCTGGCCCAATGTCACGGCAATAAGAAGAAAGCCGCGCAAGTTTTGGGGATCCAGCGCCCGACGCTTTACAACAAGATGAAGCGTTACGCGATCGAGTTGTGAAATCGCGATCCATCCCCAGGTAGGGGCGATTGACCCCAATCGCCCGGGCGGTTGCGGTGAACCGCCCCTACCTCCATTTTGATCGCGAAATGCCCGCTTCCCGTCATCTCGGAAAGGTTCTCGCGAACGCAGAGCGCCAGCTCGCCCCGGCCCGGACAATGCGGCCGGTGGAATCGCTGCCGCTTTACCAGAAGTTCCTGAAGATCGAGGAGCACCGCCTCCGGCTTCGCCATCAGTACGGCGGCGGTGGCCGCGAGATCTGCGCGCTGCGGGTCGAACTGATCGATGTTTTGATGCAACGCATCTTCGAGGCGGCAGTGACTTTCGCGCTGCGCGAGCGCGGCACGTCCCCTACCCCGCTCACTCTCTTCGCACTCGGCGGTTACGGACGCCGCGAGCTCAACCCATTCAGCGACGTCGACATCATGTTTCTCCACGAGAAAAATCGCGGAGACATTTCGCCGTACGCGGCCCAGGTGATCGAACAGATCCTTTACCTGCTCTGGGATGTCGGTTTCAAGGTTGGCCACTCCACCCGCTCGATCAATGAAGCGGTCGATCAGGCGAACAAGGACATGCTCACGAAAACGGCCATGCTCGAGTCGCGTTCGCTCGCCGGCGATCCCGCCCTGGCCGCGCGTTTTCGGACGGCGTTTCGTCAGCGTTGCGTGCGCGGTCATGTCCGTGAATACATCGAGCTGCGCATGCACGACCAGGCGACGCGCCATGCGAAATTCGGCGACACGGTTTACGTGCAGGAGCCGCATTTGAAAAGCGGCTGTGGTGGATTGCGCGATTACCAGAACCTGCTTTGGATGACCTTCTTCAAGGAAGGCGCGCTTACCACGACCCATCTGGTCGGCAAAGATTGGCTGAGCGAGCCCGACCGGCGGCGAATCGAAGCCGCCTACGATTTTCTTCTGCGGCTCCGCACCGATCTTCATTACGCGACCGGCCGTGCCACGGACACCCTTCACTTCAACGTCCAGGACCAGGTCGCCGCGCGCCTCGGCTACGCGCAAGAACGCGGCACGCTCCGGCAGGAAGCGCTGATGAAAGATTACTACGAGCACACGCGAAATATTTTTCGCGTCACGGAGCGGATCACGGAGCAATTCGCCAGCGGTCGCTCTTCCTCGACCACGCGCTCACTCTTCAGTTTCCTCCCGCGCTTGAAATCAGCCGAGGAACGTCTGGGGCATTTCCGGATTCGGCAGGGCCAGCTTTTCGCCCAAAGCTCCGACATTTTCGAAAAGGAACCGGCCACGATGATGGAAGTTTTCGAAGTGGCGCAACAACGCGGCCTCGAGCTCAGCCCGGATCTCTCCGATTTGTTCACTAGAAATCTCGGGCTGATCACAGGCGCGTTTCGCAGCAGCAAAGAGCCGCGGGAAATTTTTCAGCGCATCGTTTCACGCAAAGGCGAGGTCGGCCGCGTCCTGCGCATCATGCATCGGGTCGATTTTCTCGGCCGTTACATTCCGGAATTCGGGCAGCTCACGTGCCTGGTGCAGCATGAATTTTTTCACCGCTACACGGCCGACGAACACACGCTGGTGTGCATCGACAAGCTCGATGAAGTCATGCACACCGAGGAAACGAAGTTCCGCGGTTACCGCCGGCTCTTCGAAAATCTGGCGGACCCGTTTGTCCTTTATCTCGCGCTTCTCTTGCACGACACCGGCCGCGCGGTCGGCGCGCGCCCGCACTCCGAAGCGAGCGCGCTGTTCGCGCAAGGGGCGGCCACGCGTCTCCGCCTCTCGGCGGCGCAACGGCGTTCGCTCGTCTTGCTCGTCGACCATCACCTCACGCTTTCGAACATGGCGCAGCAGCGGAACCTCGATGATCCGGAAACCGCGGTCGAGTTCGCCGGCATCGTTCGCGATCAACCGAATCTTGACGCGCTCATGCTCCTGACCCTCGCGGATGGACAGGGCACGAGCGCCGATGCGTGGTCGGATTGGAAAGAATCGCTGGTCTGGCAGCTTTACGAATCGACTACCCAATATCTTTCCAACCAGGAAGCGTTCTTCGCGCAGACAAGAATCGAGCGCGACCAATTGCAGGCGCGCGTCACCGAAAATCTGGGCGCCGAGTTTGCCGAGGAAGTCGAGGCGCACTTCGAAGTGATGCCGGACAATTACTTCCGCGCTTTCACGACCGACGAAATCGTCTCGCACCTGAAATTGTTCCGCTGCTTTCTTGAAAATCTTTATCAGCGCGACGAACCGCCGCTTGCGCCCGCGGTGGCCTGGGATGCGTTTCCCGAGCAGGGCCACAGCATCGCGTCGTTCTGCACGTGGGATGGGCAGGAGTTGCTCGCAAAAATCGCGGGCTCGTTCGCCGTTGTGCCGCTGAATATTCTCAGCGCCGACATTTACACTCGCGGCGACAACGTCGTGCTGGATATTTTTCGCGTTTGCGATCCGCGTTTCCGCGCCGTGACGGACCAGCGGGACCAGGCGGTCGTCGAATCCACTCTCCGCTCCGCGTTGATCAATCCGGATTTCGATTTCGCGCCGCTGCTCGAACGCGCTCATCGCCGCATCGCGATCCACAACCGGGTCGGCCTCGGTTTTCCCACACGCGTCGCCGTGGAAAATAAAACGCATCCGGCTTACACCCTTGTCCAAATCCAGACGCCGGACCGGCTCGGCCTCCTCTACGAACTACTCTCCGCCTTCGGCCAGGAGAACGTTTCGATCGCGCTCTCGCGGATCAGCACGGAAAAAGGCGCGGCGATCGACACATTCTACGTCGCGGATCGAACGACCCGCGGAAAAATCACCGATTCGACGCGGATCGCTGGGCTGCTCCATCGATTGCAGGAAGCGGCCGTCGGTAAATCGCGCTAGCCGCCCGCCGGTTTCCGTCTAGCTTCACCGCTCGTGGCACAGCCATCCTGGCTGTGGGGCCAACAGGCATCTTGCCTGTTGCGAGGACAGGCAAGATGCCTGCCCGCCCCACAGGCTAGAAGCCTGTGCCACCATTACCATGAACGCGCTGATTCTCGCCGCCGGTTACGCGACGCGGCTCTATCCCTTGACACAGACGAAAGCGAAACCGCTTCTCGAAGTGGCCGGCAAACCGATGATCGATTGGGTCCTCGATAATCTCACCTCGGTTTCCGATCTCGAGCGCGTTTACGTCGTGACCAACCACAAGTTCGTGAAAGATTTTCATGCCTGGGCCGAAGAGTATCGAAAGAAGCGCCCGAAGTTTGCGATCGAGATAATCGATGACGGATCCACGGACGATTCCGACAAGCTCGGCGCGATCGG
>DASQPH010000031.1:0-12983 GCA_035644055.1 Chthoniobacterales bacterium | reverse complement strand
CCCGAACCGATATTTCATTAGCTATAGGAGGCTTGGTCGCTCTTGGAGAAGATGACATGCCTTAATTGGAAGTCAGACGCTCCCGCGACGGTCATCCGCCCGTTACCGAAAGGGAACGGGAGATCCACCTAAACGGCATCCGTGGGGTAATATTTTAAAGCCCGGGCTGCGAAGCGGCTCGGGCTTTCTCGTAATCGCAATCTATGAAAATCCAATTCTCTCTTTTTCTTACCTTGGCTGCATCGTTCATCGCTCCGCTGTCGGTCGAGGCGATCACTCCTGCAATGCCGGATCTCGCCATCGAAAAAACAATTCAGACCTCCTCGACGTTTTGGAACGTAAAAGTGAAAAACGTCGGTCAACGCGATTCCGCGCCCACGACGTTGAAAATGACCGCGACGCCGGGCGGCTCTTATTCGTGTCCGGTGGCGACCATCAAGGCCGGCGGAACCATCGATGTTCCCTGCAAGATGCCGTTCAAGAGCCAGAAGGGCATGCGCTGCGAATTCATCCTCAATCCGGACAAGGCAATTGCCGAAGCGAGCTACGCGAATAATCGGACGACAACGCTCACAAATCCGAAGTTCAATTAGCCGGCATTTGAAAATTCGCGGGTAAGCGGCACACTGCGCGAGCATGCGCGCAATTCTCGCTCTCGAAGACGGCCGGATTTTCGAGGGCGAATCGTTTGGGGCAACCGGGACGCGCGTCGGCGAAATTTGTTTCAACACTTCGATGACCGGTTACCAGGAAGTGCTGACCGATCCGTCGTATCGCGGCCAGATCGTGGCGATGACCTATCCGCTCATCGGAAATTACGGGACGAATGCGCTCGACCAGGAAAGTCGCGAGCCGCACGTCCGCGGCTTCGTCATCGAAGAGCTGAGCGAAATCCCAAGCAACTGGCGCTCGGAATTGTCGCTCGAAGATTATCTTTCGCGTTGGAAAATCCCGGGCGTGCAGGGGATCGACACGCGCGCGCTCACGCGGCATCTGCGCGAACGCGGTGCGATGAAAGCCTGCCTCACGGCGGAAACAATTTCAGAAAAGGAAGCGGTCACGCAGGCGAATGAAGGCGAAGGCGTGATCGGGATGGATTACGTGCGCGAAGTGACAACGAATGCGCCCTACGAATGGGACCCGGACGGCAAGTTAAGCGCGACGTGGTCGGTCGCGAGCGGGAGTACGGAAGAAATTGTGCGACATCCGTTGCCGCCGGTGCGGCATCGGGTCGTCGCCTACGATTTCGGCATTAAAGAAAACATTTTGCGGCGCCTGCGCCAGAATGGTTTTGGCGTGACGGTCGTCCCGGCCGCCACCGGCGCCGAAGAAGTGCTCGCACTCAATCCGGACGGGATATTTTTATCGAATGGTCCGGGCGATCCGGAAGCGGTTCCGTACGCGCACGAATCGCTCCGGGGATTGATCGGCAAGAAGCCGATCTTCGGGATTTGTCTCGGCCACCAGATTCTTGGGTTCGCGGTCGGCGGGCGGACGTTCAAACTGAAGTTCGGACATCGCGGCGGGAACCAACCGGTCAAAGATCTGCGGAGCGGAAAGGTTGCGATCACGTCCCAGAATCACGGCTTCGCCGTCGATGCCGAATCGCTCCCGAAAGAGATGGAGGTCACGCACATCAATTTGAATGACGGCACCGTGGAAGGCATGCGGCATCGCGAGCTGCCGATTTTCAGCGTCCAATACCACCCTGAAGCCGCGCCCGGTCCACACGACGCCGGCTATTTCTTCTCGCAGTTCGCGGAGCTGATCGAGAAGGGTCGTTAGGCCGGGACGGCGTTTTCTGTAGCCGCTTCGCTGTGCGAAGCGCGGGAGAGCCGCGAGCATCGTCCTCGCGCTTCGCCTGGCGAAGCGGCTACAGAAGATTGACCTTCAGCGAATCAGCCGCACGTTCGCTCATGTTGTACTCACCTGATCGAACTTCGAAATGGTTTCAATTCACCGTCGTCACGAGCGTTTCGGCAGGCCTGCTCTTCTCGCCCCTGGCGTTCGCGCATGATGAAAAGGAAAAATTGGATGCGGCAGCGGACAAAACCCTGACCGGCGAGATCGTCGACCTGATGTGTTATGCGGATCACAATGCTTCCGGCGAAAAGCACGCGAAGTGCGCCGCATCCTGCATCAAAGGCGGCGGGCCGGTCGCGATCCTCAGCGACGGGAAAACGTATCTCGTGGTCGGCGATCACAAGCCAATGAACGACCAGCTCGCTGAATACGCGGGCAAGACGATCACGCTCAAAGGCAAGCTCGCGAGCAACGGCGGAATCCCGATGCTGGAGAACGCCGAGATCGTAAAGAAGTAACGTTACGCTTTCCGCAACGCGGCGATCTCGCGCAGCATCCGGACGCTGTCGCGCGCGAAGCTGACTTTGCTGCCTTCATTGTGGTTCCAGCGGACAGGGATTTCTTTCATCCGGAGGTGCGCTTCTCTCGCGCGATACAGCAGCTCGACATCGAAGCCGAAGCCGTCGGTCTTCGCCGCCTGAAGGATGGGACGGAAAACATCGAGGCGAAACGCCTTAAAGCCGCATTGCGTGTCCCAAAATGGAAGACCGGTCGCGAGCCGGACGATAAGATTGAAGACACGACCGCCTTGTTCGCGCCGCCAGGGTTGGCGATGTCCGATCAGGCTCCGATCCAGCGCCCGGGATCCGAAAGCGACATCAAGTTCGCCGGCGCCGATGGGCTCGATCAACTTCGGCGCTTCGTCCATCGGCGTGGACAAATCGGCATCGGAGAATAATCCGATCGGCTTCATCGCCGCGAGCAAACCTTCGCGGACTGCCGCGCCTTTCCCGCGATTTGGGAAATGCTCGAGAAGGCGCGCGCTGATCGCGTTTTGCGCTGCGAAAACTTCGCGGACGATCTCGGAAGTGGCGTCCGTAGAACCATCGTTAACGACGATCACCTCGCTGCCCGGGCTTGCGGTCTGCAAATAGGCGAAGGCCGTTTGCAGGCTCTGGCCGATTCGCTCCGCTTCGTTAAAAGCGGGGATTACGAGCGAAAAGGCTGGGAGCATTGTCCGGCAGTTGTAGTGGCGCGTGTGGTAAGGCGCAACCCGAAGAATTCCCTGCTGTTGTAGCGACGGCGCTCTGTCGCCGTACGAACGCGTGTTACGGCGACTGAGCGCCGTCGCTACAAAGAGGCCTGGCCGCGCTCTCTGTAGATCGCGACAGTCGTCTTCCCGTCAACGTCCACATAACCGCGATACATCCCGGTCGTGTTGAAGGGCAGCGCGATATTTCCGTCGCGATCGATGGCAATCAATCCACCGGTCCCGCCGAGCGCGCCGACTTTCTCGATTACGGCGCGAGCAGCTGCGGCGAGCTTCATTCCAACGTATTCCATCAACGCCGAAAGGTCATGACTAGCCACGGTGCGGATAAAGAATTCGCCATCGCCGGTCGCGGAAACAGCGCAGGTCTGGTTGTTCGCGTAAGTACCGGCACCGATAACTGGGGTATCTCCGATTCGGCCCGGCCATTTATTCGTGTTTCCGCCGGTCGAAGTGGCAGCCGCCAGATTGCCCGACTGATCGAGGGCAACAGCGCCGACGGTCCCGTGCCGATCGGCATCAGAGAGTGATTCGGTTCGACTTGCGCGCACACGTTCCAAAGCTTGCCAGCGTTGCTCGGTGTAAAAGTATTCCTGTTCGACGATCTCGAGCCCGAGTTCGCGCGCGAAATCTTCGGCGCCGTCACCGGCCAGGATGAGGTGCGGGGATTTTTCCATGATCGCACGCGCAAGCAGGATTGGATTTTTCACTCGCTTGATTCCTCCCACGGTACCCGCCTTCAATGTCCGCCCGTCCATGATCGCCGCATCCATTTCGTGGGTGCCGGCACTGGTGAAGACGGCGCCGCGACCAGCATTGAAAAGCGGATCGTCCTCAAGCACGTGCACTGCGGCTACAACCGCATCAAGACTAGAGCCGCCATTCTTCAAAATGGCGTGGCCCGCATCAAGCGACCGTTGCAATCCCCCGCGCAGATCGCGCTCCATCTCCGGCGTGATCTGTTCCGGTGAAATCGTCCCCGCCCCTCCATGGATAACGAGCGCGCTTCTTTGTCCGGTCATGCGTTTCGCTTTCAACTGAGATCCGGCTCGCCGCAAATCTTCTGTAGCCGCTTCGCTGTGCGAAGCGCCGCCAAACCTGTCATGTCTTATCCCGCGCGGCCCATAGGGCCGCAGCTACAGAAGACGGGATTTCGCTTTGCTCCTCTGGGAACTAAGGCAACTTCCCGTCATTATGGCCGAACAGAACGGCGAACTGGAATCAGGCGGCAAGATCGAGACCAATCCCGTCGTCGTCGTCGCCGAGATCGGGCAGAAAGGCCGCGGATTTCTCCGCGAAGTGGGCGGTATGTTTTGGTTCATCGTCCACACTTTCACGGAAACGCTCGAGAACGTCCGCCGCGGCCGCGCCCCATTTCGCGCCGTCAGTTTTTTCCGGCACACGGAGCGCGCCGGAGTCGGGTCCGTGCCGCTCGTCGCGATGGTTTCGTTTTTCCTCGGCCTGACGATGGCGCTGCTAACCGGCTATCAATTGGAACGCTTCGGGACCGAGCGGCTGGTTCCCGGTCTGGTATCGATCGCGTTCACCCGCGAACTCGGACCGCTCTTGACCGGCATCATGCTCGCGGCGCGCATCGGCGCGGCGTTCACCGCGGAACTCGGCACCATGGAAGTGAACGAAGAAGTCGAAGCGATCGAAGCGATGGGCATCAGTCCGCTGCGTTTTCTCGTCGCGCCAAGAATGCTGGCGCTTTTCCTATTGATGCCATGCCTGTCAGTCATCTCGAGCCTGGCGGCGATTATCGCGACGTTCTTCATCTCCTACGCCTATTTCAACATTGCGCTGGCCTACTTCAACGACCTGGTCATCAACTCGCTTCTGATCCGGGACATCATCACCGGTGTCGCGAAAAGTTTTCTTTTCGGGCTGTTGATCGCGGCGATTGCCTGTTACCGGGGACTGAATGTCACCGGCGGAGCGGCCGGCGTCGGCAACGCCACGACATCGAGCGTGGTCACTGCCATCACGACCGTGATCGGGTTCGATACGCTCTTTAATATCGTTTACACCGTTTTCTTCCCGACATGAGCGCGCCTCCTCCGAATGTGGTCGAGCTCCGCGATGTTCGGCTCCGCTTCGACGAAAAACTCGTCCTCGACGGCGTGTCGCTCCGGGTCGAGCCACTCGATCGGCTTGTCGTCATGGGCCAGAGCGGCAGCGGCAAAAGCACGATCCTGCGTTTGATCCTCGGAATCCTGCAACCGAATCGCGGTTCGGTGTTCTTCAAGCAATTTGAAATTTCCAGGCTGAACCGGCGCAAACTCCAGCAAGTGCGCACCCAGATCGGGATGGTTTATCAATATTCCGCGCTCCTCAGCTCGCGAAATGTCCGCGATAACGTCGCTCTGCCGCTCGAGGAGCTGACTAAAAAAAGCCGCGAAGAGATCGACCGGACCGTTGATGAAAAACTGGAGCTGGTTGGAATGTTGGATTCGAAGAACGAAGCGCCGTCGGACCTGAGCGGCGGGATGCGCAAACGCGTCAGCCTCGCGCGTGCACTTGTGATGGAGCCGGAGCTGATCCTGTTTGACGAACCCTCCGCGGGCCTCGACCCAGTCATCGCCACGGTGATCGACGAATTAATTATCAGCCTGACCGAACGCTCCCAGGTCACCTCGATTATCGTCACCCATGAAATGGACAGCGCCTTTCGCGTTGGCACGAAAATGGCCATGCTTTACCAGGGCAAAATTATTGAACAGGGAGAGGCTGAAGCGTTCAAAAACTCAACCAATCCCGTGGTGGTGCAGTTCTTGAGCGGCAGCACCGAAGGCCCCATTCTGGAAGGAAGCAAAGATGCAGTTGCAACGAAATGAAATCCTGACCGGCCTGCTCGTCCTGGCGACGATCGCGGTGCTGACTTTTATCCTTATCCTGCTCGGCGCACCTGGGCTGTTCCGGCCGCTCGTCACCTACAAGATCTACATGGACAACGCCGCCGGAATCAAACAAGGCGCGCCGGTGTTGCTGGCCGGCCGCAAGATCGGACAGGTCGACAAATTGTATTCGCCGGTTTCGAAAGAGGAGGCGGCCAAAGCGGACGCAGCTGCGGAAGCGTTGCATTCAGGCGATCCCAGCCCGACCCCGGCGGACAAACCGAAATTCGAAGCGCGCATCGACGTGAAGGTGGACCGCAATGCGTTCGTTTATCGGGACGCGAGGACGCGGCTGATCACGCTCGGGTTGCTTGGCGAAGTCGCAATCGATATTACCCAGGGCAACGAAAGCTCCGGCCGGGCCAGCGACGGCGAGATTTTCGCGGGCGAACGGGTCGCGGATTTCGGCGAATCGATTTCGAAGATGCTCGATATCGTCAAGCCGGTCGCCATCGAAGCGACCAACACGTTGAAGGAACTTCAAACGACGGCGCAAAACCTGAGCCGGATTACGGACGAAAATTCGCAGCTCAACATGGGGCTGGCGCAGTTCCGCACCTTTGTCGAAAACCTCACCAGCCTGACGGCGCGCGACAGCTCGCTCTCTATCGCCCTCGCCAATATCGAGAAGATCAGCACCGATTTATCGAGCAGCGACAACATCAAGATCACGCTCCAGAATTTTCGCGAATCGTCCGAGAAATTGAAAGGCGTGATGGCTGACGTCAGCAATCTCGGCCCGGAGCTGAAGGCGAGCGGCACGAACATCAAGGACTTGACCGAGACGGTGAAACACCAACCGTGGCGCCTCGTCTGGCCGAGCACGAAAAAATATCCCGAGGACGAACAACCTGCGCCCGCCGCAACGCCGGTGAAAAAAACGACGAAGCCGCGCCGGAGCACGACGTCACCGACCCCGCCGCCGAGAACAAGGTAGGGACGCCGCGCTGCGGCGTCCGCCATATCAGGATAGATCCAGTTGTTCGAGGCGGACGCCGCAGCGCGGCGTCCCTACCTTTCCAGGCGCGCTTGGAGAAAACTCATCACGGCCGCTTCTTCGGATCGCAAATCGTCGAGCTTCCGTTCGAGCGTTTCCTCGGTTTTTTGCTTTAGCCCTTCGATCATTCCGCCATCGAGGTACGTTTCGAGCACGGCGGGATGGACATAGCATTTCCGGCAAACCGCCGGTGTATTGCCGAGAATCTTCGCCACCGCTGAGATGGCGTCTTTGATGTTCTTCTTCGCCTGGGTCTTGTTCTCGAACGCTTCCTGAAGATTCAGCGCCATTGCCGCCAGCACCGTCCCCGCCCAGGTCCGGAAATCTTTTGCAGTGAAATCCTCGCCAGTGATTTCGCGCAGGTATTTGTTCACGTCCCCCGACGTCACCTTTCTCCGCTCGTCCCTGTCATTGAGGTACTGAAAAACCTCCTGCCCGGGAAGGTCCTGGAGCTGTCGGATGATTTTCGCGAGGCGGCGATCGGTCACATCGACTTCATGCTGTTTCCCGCTCTTGCCGCGGAAACTGAACTTCAACTTTGTCGCCGTCGCGTCGACGTGATGGTTCCGCATGGTCGTTAGGCCAAACGATTTGTTGTCCTTCGCGTACTCTTCGTTGCCAATTCGGATGAACGTTCGCTCGAGGAGCTGCACGACCGTCGCCAGAACCTTTTCCCGCGGCAGCCCCCGGCGTTTCAGGTCGCGATCAACCCGTCGACGAATCTTCGGGAGCGCTTTTCCAAAAACGACCATGCGATCGTATTTGTTTTCGTCGCGCACTTCCCGCCAGCGCTCGTGATAGCGGTACTGTTTGCGCCCGCGCGCGTCGCGCCCCGTCGCCTGGATGTGGCCGTTGGCCGACGGACAAATCCAGACGTCCGTGTAGGCCGGCGGAACTCCGATTCGCTTGATCCGGAGCAATCGCGTCTCGTCGCGGATTTTCTTTCCCTCGGTATCGAAGTATTCGAAGTCGTCGCCCTTTGCCTTGCGCGTGTAGCCCGGTTGCTCGTCGCTGACGTAACGCAGGCCTGCTTCCTCCGCGACTTCGACTGGATCGGGCGCGATCTCGATCTCGTCGATTTTCTTTTTCTCCGCGCGCGATTTCAATGCAGGCATCGAACCTATACGCGCGAGACATGATTTCAGGTTGTAGCGACGGCGATCTGTCGGCGTAAGACGCTCGATTCGTTGCCGAGCGGGTTTACGGCGACCGAGCGCCGTCGCTACAACCTATGCGCCGTAGCTTTTCGTGAATTTCTTGCGCGATTCGCTTTCGGCGGTCGGAGTCGCGGACGGCTCTGGTTTTTCCGCGGGCGGTTCCGCACTCTCCACTTTCGGCTCCGCCGCAGCTTCGGTTTTCCCTTCGCGCATTTCCTTCGACACTTCGACAAACGCCATTTGCAGATTCGCCAGCGTGTTCTTCAACACCGCTCCCTCTTCGCTCGTCAGGTTTCCCCGCGTCTTCTCCTGAATCATCCCGAGCTGATCGATGAACATTTTCGCCAGCTCGAGGTTCACTTCGCCCTTGCCGGTTTGCGGATTTGGAATCTGCCCGAGAAAGAGCGCGGCGTTTTGCGCCTGCATCATCACGAACTCGATGAAGCGCTGCGACAACTCACCTAAGGATTGCGTATTGGTTTGGACTTCGGCCATGGGGTTAAGATAGTTGAAGCGTTACAGAGTTAAAGCGTTGAAGCGGCGGCACGCTTCAACCCTTCAACCCTTCAACGCCCCGTTTCCCGTCGGCCGGACAAGCGCCAACACGTACGGCTGATTCAGGAAATATTTCGCAGCCACCCGCCGCACGTCCTCGACGCTGATCCGTTCGATGTCGTGCTCGAGCGCCTTGTAATGGTCGAACCCGAGCCCGTAGAGCTCATCCAGCGCCGCCATGTATCCAAACGCATCGTTGCTCTGGTTCGAGATCTGTTGTTGCCCGATCAATTTTTTCTTGGCGCGCGCCAGCTCTGTTTCGCTCAGCCCATCCGTCGCCAGCTTGCCGATTTCTTCCAGCAACGCCGCTTTCACCGGGTCGATCTTTTGCGGATCGGTCCCCAGATAAAACATGAACAGGCCCGGCACCAATCCCTGCATCTGGCTCGCCCCAACGAAATAGGCTAGGCCCATCTCTTCGCGGATCCGGACAAAAAATCGCGAACCGAGATCGCTGCTCGCTTCGTCGATTAGTTCCAACGCGTAACGATCTTCGCTGAACATGTCCGCGCCGCGGAATCCGACCATCAACACGCATTGCGATTTCTCTTTCAAATTTTCCACTGTCACCGTTGTCGCGAGCGGCTCCGGTTTCGAGACATCGGTCAGGGCCAGCTCGCCTTGTTTCATTGGGCCGAGCGCTTTTTCGAAAAGCTCGCGAACTTCAGCCGCCTTCACGTTCCCGAAAACGGAGATCACGCCGTTGCGCGCCACGAGATAACGATCGCGAAAAGCGAGCAACTGTTTCCGGTTCAGCTTTGCGACGGACTCCGCCGAGCCCTTGCCGCGCAACGCGTAAGGATGATCGCGGAACAACGCTTCGCGCAAAATGTTTCGTGCGACCGTCGTCAATTGTTCCTCGTCCTCCTTGATTCCGGCGAGCTGCACCTGCCGTTCGCGCTCGAGCGCAGAATCGGGCATCGTCGCATTCAATAAAACGTCAGCCAGAATCTCGATGCCGAGCCGCAGATCGGGCTGGGTCACGTCAACGGCGACGCTAAAGCTATTGTTGCCCGCGTCGCTCCCGATGCTGCCGCCGACGGCTTCGATCGTGTCCGCGATTTGCTCGGCGGTTCGCGTTTTCGTTCCTTTCAACAGCGTCTTCGCCATCAGACGCGTAGTTCCATTCGTCGCGCGCGTCTCCGCGAGAAGTCCGCCACGGAAAACAGCCGCCATCGAGACCAGCGGTAACCGGGGATCTTCGCGGACGAGGAGCCGCAGGCCATTCGATAGCTCGATCTTTTGAATTTCGCCGGCGCTGATGGCGGGAGAAGTTTCACTGGCCGCGGCAACCGTCGCCTTCGGATTCAACGAGCTGATCGTCAGATTATCGTCGACGAGGTATTTTCCGGCGACACGCCGAATATCGTCCGACGTGATTTTCTGGATCGCGTCCAGATAATCGCGCGTAAAATTCAGGTTCCGCGTCAGGAACCAATTCGACCCGAGGTCCGAGGCCTGCCCTCGCATCGTGGTGAGTGCGCCGAGATGATGGCTCAACGAAATTTTCTTCGCTTTCGCCAACTCTTCCGCGGTAACGCCATTCGCTTTGATCTGTTCGATGATCTTCAGGATGAGATCGCGCGTCGCATCGCGTTTCTCCGGCTCCACCGTCGCATCGATCCCAAGCAATCCCGGATCGCCCGGCGTGTAGGAAAACGCCGAAACTCCGTAAGCGAGTCCGGTTTCCTCTCGCACCTGCCGGTAGAGCCGCGAGCTGCGCCCATCGCCGAGAATCGTCGAGAGGAGATCGAGCGCGGAGACGTCGGGATGCGTGATCTCGGGAATGTGCCAGGCCAGCGAAAGCCGGGTCAGCTCCGTCACGAATTCCTGGTCCATCTCGCGCCGGCCGAGCTGCGGCGGCTCGCTCGGGATGAAAACCGGCGTCAGCGATTTCGCCGGATAATCTTTGAAGAAATCGCCGAGCTGTTTTGTGATCGCGTCCGCGTTCACGTCGCCGACGACGATGAACGTGAGATTGTTCGGCACGTAACGGGCGCGGTAATAGCGCATCACGTCGTCGCTCGTGAGCTGGTTGAAAACATCAATCAGGCCGATGACCGGCAGCCGGTACGGATGGCGTTGATACGCCGTCGCAAACAAAAGTTGTCCCGCCATTCGATCGGGATCGTCCATCCCCATCGCGAACTCGCGCCGGATCACTTCCTGTTCCTTCGCGTATTCCTCCGCGGGCAACGTCGAGTTCATCATCGTGTCGGCCAGGACATCGAGCGCGACCGGCACGCCGTCCTTCGGGACATCGATCCAGAACACGGTGCGATCGAACGACGTGTAAGCGTTGATGTAGCCGCCAACGTTCTGGACCTTCTGCGCGATCGCGTTCGCCGGATTCGTTTTCGTTCCCTTGAAGAGCATGTGCTCGAGAATGTGCGACAGACCCGCGCCGAGATGATCGTGTTCGTCCACGCTGCCCGTCGCGCACCAAACCTGCACGCTTGCGACCGGCGCGCTGCGATCTTCCTGCACGATGATCGTGAGCCCGTTCGGCAGGATCTGTTTCTGCGCCGTGCTCGGTGGAAACGTGATCCCGGCGCTGCTTTCGCCGGCGGTCGCTTTAAGATTTGCGCTCAACATACCGCCGCACCAAAGCGCGTCCGGCGTCGCAATTCAATTACGAGAGCTTCGGTGTCGGCGCCGGCCGATCGAGCGGAATGTCCGGATACGAACGCTTTTCGGGCTCGAACGGTTTCACAAACGCCTCGTGAAAATCGAAGACGTTCTTGAAATCTTCGATCGAATCTTCCTCCGTCTTCCCGAAAATCCCGGCGCCGATCAGGTTGAAAACCATGTGGCCGATATCTTCGCACGACCGGATTCCCCAATACGAAAGCACCGTCACGACCATCGGCCCGAATTCCTTGAGCGCGTATTGCCGCACGCCTTCGAGCAGCTCCGGTCCCGCGACGTGACGCACCGATGCGCCCTTGGTTTTCTTTTGCTGCTTCGTGGTGTAATCGAGCGCGTCGCGCAGGAAAACGTAAGCCTCCCGCTGGTAACGCGGGTCGCTGGCAACTATCGAATCGAGCGCTTCGGCGAATCCTATTTTTTGCATTTGTCTGCTGCCCGCTTTTAGCGAGGGCCCCCATCATATGCAACAACGCCGGTGCGATCAACTCTGTTCGACAGAACAGACTCAATTACCGCGATTTTCCTTGAGCACAGCAATGCCTCATACTATGAAACGAATGCCTACGCGAGTGTCACCCGTCCCCCGAAATGAATTGTATTCGCTTTCGATCCCGCCTGTTGTTCGCGAGAGCAAGTTCGCTTCGCAGTGCCAACGGCGTCCTCGTTTGGGACCAGATCTCATTGCCAATATCGTATCATGTGGTCCGACAATGAAACTGTAGAAGACTTGATCGGCTTCCGGGTCCACACGGATTTGATCGCCGACGTTGTGACCGATTCAAGATTACTCCCAGTCACACTCGGAGTTTTCGGTGATTGGGGTAGCGGAAAGACGAGCATCATGAAGATGCTCGAAAAACAACTCGCCGAGAACGAAGAGATTGCAGTCGTTTATTTCGATGCGTGGCTTTTCGAAGGGTACGATGACGCGAAGAGCGCACTGATAACCTCGATTCTCAAACAGCTGGCAGAGCATAAACGCTTTCCTGCAGCTCTCAAAGATCAGGCCGCCGCGCTCGTTGGACGCGTAAACTGGATGCGGCTCCTAAAAATGGGTTGGGATAATGTCGCGTTGCCCGCCGTGTTAGCATACGCAACCGGTGGCGCAACTGCGGTACCAGCGCTTTTGAATGGATTGAAATCAGCCTTCGTAGGCAAAGGCGACGGCGAGAAAACGGAGAGGCTCCTGAAAGACGCCCAAGAGCCAGAAACAATGGAAGTGAGAGATTTCCGTGAAAGTTTCGCCGATCTTCTAAAAAAGACGAAATTCAAAGCGCTGATCGTTCTGATTGATGACCTAGATCGCTGCTCACCGGATCGAATTGTCGAAAACCTTGAAGCTATCAAATTGTTTCTAAATGTTGGAAACACTGCATTTGTTATCGGCGCCGACCCGCGCATCGTTCGGCACGCGATAGCCGTCCGGTACAGAGAAGCTCTCGAAGCCGCGCGGACATCCGCTCTCCCGGGTGAAAAAGTAAGTGATGCCGGAGAGCAACTCGTAAGCGACTACGTCGAAAAGCTTATCCAGGTCCCATACCACCTGCCTCGCCTTTCGCCTGCAGAAATCGAAACCTACCTAGCGCTGTTATTCGCGCAGCGTGATTTGCCGCCAGGAGATTTTCAACTGTGCCTTGGAGAATGTGAAAAACGCC
>DASQPH010000030.1:0-47678 GCA_035644055.1 Chthoniobacterales bacterium | reverse complement strand
CGATGTGATCGAGTCGCTGCGCGATTTCGGACTGGAGCAATCGATCGTTGGTCGCGCCTTGAAGCTGTTCGAGTCGGGTCCGCGCCGATGAAATTTTTTCCGCTGCGATCTCATCGGTGGCAATCCAAAACTCGCGCACCTCGGGCAGCAACCGTCGGACGGCCGGAGTATCCGCGCGCGGATTGAGCCGGCCGCAAAAAGCGAGGACCGTTCGCACACTGGCGTAGTAGCTCCACGCCGGTTGCTGCGATGGCGAGGCAACGGCGAGCATCGTTCCGAATTCCAGGACGAGTTCATCGCGCATCCCGCATTCGCCGAGGGCGCGGAGATACAGAGGCATCAACGCGAAATCGCTGCGTCGAATTGGTGCCGGCACTTCGCTCCGAATCCAGCCGACCAGATTTCCCCATTCGCCCCGCAAACGAAACGATTGCGCGATCGCCTGGCGGCCGACGTTCGTCCCATTATTTCGGAGCGGTTCCAGGACGGCCAGAGCGGAGGAAAAATTGCCGGCCTGGGCCAGCGCGAGCGCGCGGAACAATTCCGCCTGGAGGCGCAACGCCGAAGACGGATGAAGATAGCGAAGCGAGCTACTGAGCCGCCCCGCCGCTGCGTAACGCTGTTGGATCGCCAGCTCTGAAATTTTCCGGATCCCGACAGCCGGCAAAAGTAACAGCGCGAGCCACGCGCCGCCGCCAACGAAACCTGCAATGGCCGGATTGACCAGCCACGCGATACCGGTCACGAGCAAGACCGCGAAAGAGGCGAGCCGCCAGGCGCGGTACAATCCGCCGCGTCGCAGCGTTTGCGCCAGCATGACCAGCGGCGAAATGCACGCGATGAAAAGCAGAATGTGATTGAGATCGATCACGCCTTCGTCATTCCTTCGTCATTCGTCATTCGTCATTCGTCATTCGTCATTTCGCTTTGCGAACCTCGGCCGGCTCTCGTACATCAAAAGCGATGAAACTCAAAGTGACGATGTACCTCGATGTCATCTCCTCCTGGTGTTTCTGGGCGCAGCCGGCCTGGGAGGAATTGAAAAAGCGTTACGGCGACCGCGTCGATTTCGAATGGAAAATCGCGCTGATGGATGCGTCGGGGTTCCCGAAATCGATCGAGCAAGCGGAATGGTTTTATCGTCGCAGCGGAATGATGATGCGCTCGCCTTTCATGCTCAAGCCGGGCTGGTTCGAGCCGAATCTCCAGGAATGCCTCGCGCCGAATTTAATCGCCGAAGCAGCGCGCGATCTCGGCGTGACCGACGATCGCGTCCGGATGGCGCTGGCGAATGCCACCGAACGTGAGGGCCAGCATACGAACGATTGGAATCTCGCCGCAGAAATCGGCGCGAAAGCGAGCGGCCTGGACAAGGCGAAATTGCTGGAGCGCGCTCGTTCTCCGGAGATCGAAGAGCGCGCGCGAAAAAGCACCGCCGAATTTCACGCGCTCCAGGTCACGCAGCGCCCGACCTTCGTTGTCGATAGCGAGATCGGCGACCGCGCGATCTTTTCCGGCTTCGCCAAACTGGAACCGATCGCCGCGACCATCGACGCGATGCTCGACGATCTCGCCGCGTACGCATCGCACGCCGCGCATTTCGGCGAGGTGCCGCCGGCGTGATGGACGTTGAGATTTCGGCGCGTGATGAGTAAATTGGGAGCGTGAACCCAGAAGAGATTAAGAAACATCTGACGCGAACGCCTTTTGTTCCGTTTCGCGTCTACACCAGTGACGGCCGCCATTTGGACATCAAACATCCCGAGATGGCGCTTCTAACACGCGCGTTACTTCTAGTCGGTCATCCAGTCGCCGATCCGACCAAGGATATACCGCCGGATTACGACGATGTCTCGTTGTTGCATGTCGTGAAACTGGAAACGCTCGTTCCAGTGTAGCGCCAGATTCACCTTGCTACCGCCCGAATGTTGCTTACTACTTCCACTCGGCCCGCGAACAACACGCGGGCCGCTCATCGCGCGACCGCAGGCGCGATGAGGCAGAAGTGTCCGGAGTCAGCAATGGCCCCAGAAAAGATGCGGCAAATAAATACGGCGCTACGGTTCACTTCCCGCGGTGCCGGCCAGGAGCTTTGATTTAATCTGCAACAACAAATTCGTGTAAACGGTCGGATTCGCGCCCGTGAAGTGCGGGTCATCATGGGATCGACCGGAGAGCAACTCGGCGTCATGAAATTGTCTGACGCGTTGCGCAAAGCTCAAAATCTCGGTTTGGATCTGGTGGAAGTCGCGCCGACGGCGAACCCGCCCGTCTGCAAGATCGTCGACTTCGGAAAATTCCGTTACGACATTTCCAAGCAGGAAAAGGACAAGAAGACCACCGGAACGAAACTGAAGGAGATCAAGTTCCGGGTAAACATCGACGATCACGATTACTTCACGAAGATCCGGCATGGCGAAGAATTCCTCGACCGCGGCAACAAGGTGCGGGTGCAACTGCAATTTCGCGGCCGCGAAATGGCGCACCAGGAATTCGGGATGCAGTTGATGGAGAAAGTACGGGACGATCTCGCCGGCATGTCGCAGGTGGAAATGGAACCGAAGATCGCCGGACGCAACGTAACGATGACTTTGTCGCCTTTGCCCGCCGCGCGGCGGAAACGGCGGTTTTCCGTTCCCGCGCCCGAAGCGCCGGAAAGCGCGCCGGCGAACGGCACCGAGGCGGAGAAGGAAACCGGCTAACCGGAAGCCGGCGGCGGCGGTTCGGCGATCAGTTCGTTGATCCGATTGATGCTCAACGCGCGCCCGGTTGTTTCATCGATTGAAACCACGGCGCCGCACAACCGGACGTCGCCCCTCGCAACTGGAAAAAGCGCGGGCAGATTTGAAATGAACCGGTTCACGATCGGTTCAACGGCGCGGCCGAGGATCGAATTCGCCGGCCCGCACATCCCCGCGTCGCAAAGGAACGCAGTCCCGCCGGGGAAAATCTGTTCGTCGGCGGTCTGGACGTGAGTGTGCGTGCCGAGCACGGCGGACGCTTTTCCGTCAAGAAAACGGCCGATGGCAATTTTTTCACTGGTCGTTTCACCGTGCGCGTCGACGAAAATGACCGGCGTCTCTTGCCGCATCGCTGCGACCGCCGCCTCGATCGCCGGAAAAGGATTCTCCAGAATCGGCTGCATAAACGTCCGCATCTGGACATTGATGACGCCTACTTTTCCTTTTGCGGTTTCGAGAACGATCGAGCCATGTCCCGGCGCGCCGGCTGGATAATTAATGGGCCGCAACAATCGCGGTTCCATATCGATGAAGGGAAAAATTTCCTTCTGATCCCAGATGTGGTCGCCCGTCGTGATGACGGAAACTCCGGCGCGAAGGAGATCGATCGTAATCTTGGGCGTAATCCCGCGTCCGCCCGCGGCGTTCTCTCCGTTCACCACCACGAAATCGACGGCGTGCGATTCTTTGAGACGCGCGAGGTTCGCGATGACGGCGCTGCGGCCCGGCTCGCCCACGATGTCGCCCAGAAAAAGAATCGTCAGCATCGCGCGAGCATCGTATTGAACAGCCGGAAATCCAATCTGTGATCTCGCACCGCCGAATCTTCCTCGTTCTCTCCATTTTCCTCTGCGTTTCGGCTCGCGCCGCCGATCACCTGAGCCATCCCCTGGCCGATCCGCCGAACTGGAAATCGCTCCAGAAATTTCAAAAGACCATCACGCACGATGAGTTCGATCGGTTGCTTCGCGGCGTTTATTGCACGCACGGGATCAACGACGAATTCATTCGGGTCGATGAGAAAGTCGCCTGCATTTTGATGGACCGCGATGCGCAGAGCTGGTTCACCTTGCGGTTCGCGGCGTCGGAAGCAAAAGCCGCGGCCGTGCAGCGATGGTGGCGCCCGGCGCGGTCGCTGCCGAAATCGAAGAAGAGCGGCCCGCTGTCCGGAGTCAAGATCGCGCTCGATCCCGGCCACATCGGCGGAGCGTGGGCGAAAATGGAAGAGCGTTGGTTCAAGTCGAGCGATGCCGCGCCGGTCGAAGAAGGCGAGATGACGTTGTTCGTCGCGAAGATGCTCGCGGAGAGACTGCGTGCGCTCGGTGCTCGCGTTTCGTTCGTTCGTGACAAAACAGAACCGGTCACGCCGTATCGACCGAATGATTTCAAGGAGACGGCGCGCGCCGTCCTCAAAGCCGAAGGAATCGAAAATCCGCCGGACGATTTTGACCGGCCCGACGATCCGCTGAGGGAACAGAGTGTCCGCTGGCAGAGCGAGATTCTGTTTTATCGCACAAGTGAAATTCGCGAGCGCGCCCGGCGGGTGAACACAAAGCTGCGCCCCGATGTTGTACTCTGTCTGCATTTCAACGCGGAAGCGTGGGGCGACGAGCGCAACCCGACGTTAACCGACAAGAACCACCTCCACCTGCTCGTGAACGGATCTTATCTGCCGCCCGAATTGGAATCCGACGACGTGCGTTTCGAGATGCTGCGGCGATTGCTCAGTCGCGATTTCGATGAAGAAATCCGAATTGCTGATGTCGCCGCTCCGGCATTGGCGAAGAAGGGCGGACTGCCGCCGTACGAATACACGAAGGACATCGTGACGAAGGTCGGCACGAGCGGATACGTTTACGCGCGCAATCTCGCTGCGACCCGGCTCTACGAATGTCCGGTGGTTTACTTCGAACCCTACGTCATGAACAGCGTCGATGTGTTCGCGCGAATCCAGGCGGGCGATTACGACGGAACCCGTGTCGTCAACGGCATCGAGCGTCCGAGCATTTTCCGCGAATACGTCGACGGCGTCGTGGACGGCCTGGTGGAATACTACCGACAGGCACGCAAATGAAATGAGCGCCCGTTCGATCTCGACGGCTTAAAGCCGTCAAGATTGTTCGGGTCCGAAAAATCAAAGCAAGGCGACGGCGGCTTCGAGGTCTGCGATGGTCACGTCGGTCGCGAGGCGAGCAGAACCGGTTTTCGGAACGACGACGAACCGCACTGCGCCCTGCGAGAATTTCTTGTCGAACCGGATCGCGTCTTGAACTTTCTTCTTCGAAAAATCAGTCGGTAATCGCGTCGGCAACTCGAACTTTTCCAGCGTCCGCACGATTCGTTCGCGCTCGGCCTCCGACAGCCCGGCCTTCCGAACAGAAACCTCACACGCCGCGACGATCCCGAGACTGACAGCTTCACCATGAAGGAAATCGCGATACTCGCCAGCGCGTTCGATCGCGTGTCCGATCGTGTGCCCAAAATTTAAAAGCGCGCGTTCGCCGGTCGTCTCGCGCTCGTCAGCGGCAACGATCGCGGCCTTGATCTCAACATTCCGGCGAATCAACGCGGCCAGGTCTGCCTGATCCGACCCCTGAAGCATTTCGAACATCTCGGCGTCCCGGATGATCGCGTGTTTGATGATTTCCGCGAAGCCCTGGCGAAATTCCCGCGGTGGCAAAGTCGCCAGGGTATCGACGTCGGAAATCACCAGGACCGGTTGGTGCCATGCGCCGATCAGATTTTTCCCGGCCGCCGTGTTCACTGCCGTCTTTCCGCCGATGGAGCTGTCGACCTGGGCCAGCAAAGTTGTCGGGACCTGCACACACGGAATTCCGCGATGATAGATCGCCGCGACGAACCCCGCGAGATCGCCAATCATTCCTCCGCCAAGCGCGACAACGAACGACGAGCGATCGAGACCTGGTTCGCTCATTTTCTCGCAAATCATCCCGGCGCGCTCGATCGTTTTCGATTCTTCGCCGGCCGGCACCGTGATCAACGTTGGCTGGCGCCCACCCGCCTTCAGGCTCGCCAGAACTGCGTCGGCAAAGTGTCCTGCGACGTTGTCATCTGAGATCACCGCGCAGGAACCGGCAGCCAGCTTTTCCCCGATCAACGCGCCGGTCTCGCCGAGAAGCCCGGAACCGACCATGACTTCGTAGGTTTTTTCGCCGGCCTGAACGCGAATTGGTTTCACCACGATCCGATCGTACCGGCGCGATTCCTCGCACGAAAGCGAAAAGGCGCCCGAGTTGCCTTGACAAAACGCGCTGCCGTTCCTCTAAATGAGTCATGCCAGATCCAGTCAATCCGACACCGGCTCCGGCCGCGAATCCCACTCCGGCGCCGGCCGCAAACACCACCACTACCGGGCTGCCTTCGAACGTCGCGGCCGCGCTCGCCTGTATCCCGCTCATCGGCGGGCTCGTCTTTTACATCCTCGAAAAGCACGACCAATTGGTCCGCTTCTACGCGATGCAATCGATCATCTTTGGCGGCGTCTGGTTTCTCTTCAATCTGGCGTCCTGGATTCTGCACAGCATCCTCTGGATGATCCCGGTTGCGGGGCCGCTCTTCGCAGGGCTTTGGATTTTTCTGTCGTCACTCATCCATCTCGGACTCTTTGTCCTGATGATCATTACGATGGTGAAAGCGTTCAGCGGTGTGCGCTGGGACATTCCGTACATCGGACCGATCGCGCGCAAGCAGACCGGAGAAGCAGTATAACCTCTCCAGTCGTCCGCTTATCCGCCAAAGCTGTCATCCTGAGGGTAGCGAAGGATCTCTGACTATTTCCGGCCGCAACTCCGCCGAAATGAGCAGAGATGTTTCGCTCCGCTCAACATGACAGGATTATCGATCAGCACGCCAGGAGCTTCACCACGATCTCGGTCAGAATCAGCTCGTGATCGAGCTGGGTGCTGACGAGACGCACGTTCGCTTCGAGACACGCTTCGAGTCCGGCGATGAGTTTCTTCGTCTCAAACCGGTGCGCCTGCTGGGCTGCGATACCGAGTGCGTAGCCGTTGATCGTGCCGTCTTTTTTCCTGGGCAAATGCTCTGTCGCTTCCGCAGGTAATCGGTTTAACGCCGAGATGAAACTGAAAGGCGCGTGCGGGCGCGGAACGCGATGGCGTTCCATCAAATCTTTTGCGAGGAGAAGATTTCGAACGGTTGGCAGGATCGCTACCAACAGGATGCCGATCGCCGTTTCGCCCTGATCGAGCAGCCGCTTCACCAGCAAGAGCGCGCGCTCGAGATCGCACGCAGCCATCGCGTTTCCCAATTCGAAAATCACGCCGGCGCGGGAGAGCGGAACGAGCTCACGCACTTGCTCCACAGACACGCCGCGCTCGCGGCCCTGATGGAGATCGATCTTCTCGAGTTCGTTCTCGATCTGTCGCGTATCGCCGCCGGTGAGCAGCACGAAGAGATCAAGCGCGTCCTCCTCGAATTGTAGTTTTCTCACCTTCGCTTTTTTCCGGACGATCTCGGTCGCTTCCTCTTCCCAGCCGGCGCGAGATGAATCGAGTCGATCGATTACCTGCACTTCGGTGCTTTTCGCGAGCGTTTTGTAGAACGACCGCCGCTTGTCCGTCTCGGTCGCGCTGATTAAGAAAGTCACGTCCTGGGCAAGGCCGGGTTCGAAAACGTCCGCGAGTTCCTCGAGTGCCCCCTGCACCGCGGCGGAACGGCCAATCACTGTATCCGCCAGACAATTCGCATTCTTGAACCAGACCAGCTTCCCGCCGCCAAAAAACGGGAGCGTTTGCAACGCCTCGATCGCCGAACGGATTTTCGCCACGGCCTGTTCGACGTTGTCCGCACAGGCATCGATCACTTCGACGCCAAATTCACCTGCTTCCGGCGGCGCGAGTTTGGCCGCCAATTCCGCGGCCACGCGCTTCACTTCGCTTTCGTCGGAACCAACGACCGCGTGGATTCGCGATTCAGATTCGGCGATTTTCGCTTTGGCCTTTGGCACAGAACCGACTTTCGCGATCCTGACGTTGTAGGGCAAGCGCATCGCTTGCCGAAGATTGACCGGCTGGCAGGCGGAGCGCCTGCCCTACAAATTCGTCAAAGAAGTTCCAAGCTCGTTCGTCGCGTATTCCCGAAATTTTTCCTCGAGCGCCGCGACCGTCAGGAACTTCGTCCCGTAGGTTTGGAAAAGCGCCGTTTCGAATGGCTGATGGCGCGCGAGCGCATCGAGCAAAAGAAGAAAGCTTGGTTTGTCGGTCGCGGCGAGGAAACGGACCAGCCGTTCCGATTCATCGTAGAACGTTTCAACACGGTCGTTCGGCGGATAGGTCAGCGCCATCAAATCGACGAGTGGGATCAGTTTCGCCTCCTCGATTGCGTGCGAATGCGGCCGGGCGTTGTAATTGCGGGCGCGCAGATAATTGGCCCGGGCGCCTTTCGAGACGAACTGGGCAAATCCTTCGTTCAGCCAGCACGGAATTCCGTCGGGATAATAGCGATGCAGGACGAGATGCGCGATCTCGTGTCCGAGCAGATTCCCGCCTGCTTTGAATCCCGGATTTCGCTGAATGAAGAGGCTGCCCTGCGAATGGATCCCGCCCGTCCAAGGCTCGAGCCGGGCCGCGCCCTGGAATTGCTGCCAATCCGCCGTCGTTTGAAAAATGTAGATGTGCGATTTCGTATCGCCCGCGGGTTGCTCGCGCTGCAGCTCCTTCGCGACGACGCGATAATGGAACTCCGCCTCTATCGAAATCGGCGTCGCCATTAACGTGTCCGCAAAATGATAAATGAAATGCTCGGTCTCGGCGTGCTTCCATTGGTCCGGACGAATGGCCAGCGCTTTTTGCCCAAGCGCATTCGGGTCGCGCTGACTTAGCCGCGAGAATTCCACTTCCGGGAGTGCGTTCAGGCCGGGCGTGGGTGATTGCGCGAGTGCCGCCGCGGTTAGAGACAGCAACAAAACCAGGGAACGGAGTGTGGCAGGAAATCGCACGACTGGCCGAGTAGAGCTAGTCGCGTGCGAGACTAAACGCGCGAACGCCGCCGGCCGCTGTTGCGCGAATATTTCACCGGCCTTCGTTTCGGCTCGATCTTCGTCAGCCCGGTTCCGCTTTTCACTTCCATGATTTGGTCGCGCAACAAGGCGGCGCGCTCGAATTCCAAATTCGCCGACGCGGATTGCATTTCCTCCTCCAGTTCGCGCAAGAGCTCGGTGAGATTGAAATCGCCGCCACTTTCCTGGATCACCGACGCCGCAATTTCGCGGCCGCGCAAAATCGTGTGGAGGCTTTCCTGCACCGCGCGCCGAACCGTTTGCGGCGTGATCCCATGCTTCTCGTTATATTCCATCTGTTTTGTCCGGCGATAATCGGAAATCGACATCAAGGCCTGCATGCTTTGGGTAACGGTGTCGGCAAAGAGAACGACTTCACCGTTGATGTGGCGCGCGGCTCGGCCCGCCGTCTGGATGAGTGAAGTCTGGCTGCGCAGAAATCCTTCCTTGTCCGCGTCCAGGATGCAGACGAGCGAGACTTCCGGCAGGTCGAGTCCTTCGCGGAGCAGATTGATCCCAACCAAAATATCGAACTCAGCCGCGCGCAGTCCGCGCAAAATCTCGACGCGCTCGATCGTGTCGATGTCGCTATGGAGATAGCGCACCTTCAATCCGACATCGCGCAAGTAATCCGACAAGTCTTCCGCCGTCCGTTTCGTCAGCGTCGTGACGAGGACGCGTTCCTGTTTCTCCACTCGTTGCCGGCAAAGGTCGATCGTCTCGTCGATCTGGTTCTTCAACGGCTTCAGCGTGACCTTCGGATCGAGCAACCCCGTCGGCCGAATGATTTGCTCGACGACGAGCGGCGCGCCCGGCGTGTGGACATCGAATTCTTCAATCGGCTGGTCCGTGCGCGAGAGTTGTAGGGCGGGCGCTCCGCCTGCCACGCCTGGACCCGGCAAGCGACGCGCTTGCCCTACAATATTTTCTCCGGCGACGAGGAAAGGGACGGGCTCGTCTTCTCCGATCCGTTCTCGTTTGTGCGGAAAGTATCCCTTGTTGCCGACGATGCTGTTCGCGACCTCAAACTCCGCCGGCGTCGCACTGACGTACGTGATCTGGTTCGTCATCCCCATGAATTCCTTGAAGTTCAGCGGCCGATTATCGAGCGCGCTCGGCAACCGGAATCCATATTCCACGAGCACGGTTTTGCGCGACCGATCGCCTTCGTACATCCCGCCGATCTGCGGGATCGTCGCGTGCGACTCGTCCACGACGAGCAGAAAATCCTTCGGGAAAAAATCGAGGAGCGTGAACGGCTTCGATCCCGGCATTCGTCCGGAGAGATGGCGCGAATAATTTTCGATCCCGCTGCAGAATCCCATCTCCTGCAACATTTCGAGATCGTACTCGGTGCGCATTTTCAACCGCTGCGCTTCCAATAATTTGCTCTGGGATTCCAGCTCCACGATCCGATGATCCAGTTCGTTCCGGATCGAGGCGAGGGCGCGATTCAATTTATCCGCCGGCGTCACGAATTGCTTTGCCGGATAAAACGTGATCACGCTTAGCGACTGCCGCGCGTGTCCGGTCAGCGGATCGAAGCGCGTGATCGCGTCAATCTCGTCGCCGAAAAACTCCAGCCGGATCGCTTCCTCGTCCGCCGTCGCGGGATAAACTTCGACCACATCACCGCGTACCCGGAATCGGCCGCGCGAAAAATTCATGTCGTTGCGCTCGTAAAGCATGTCGACCAACCGGCCGAGCACGGCTTCGCGGCTGATTTGCTGGCCTTTTTTCACCGTCAGCAACATCCGCAGATAATCTTCGGGCGAGGTCACGCCATAGATACACGAAACGCTCGCGACCACGATGGTGTCCCGGCGCGAGAGCAACGCGCTCGTCGCCGAAAGCCGGAGCCGCTCGATCTCTTCGTTAATGGACGAGTCTTTCTCGATGTAGGTGTCGGAGCGCGGGATGTAGGCTTCCGGCTGGTAGTAATCGAAGTAGCTGACGAAATATTCGACCGCGTTCCGCGGAAAGAACTGTTTGAACTCGGAGTAAAGCTGCGCGGCCAGCGTTTTATTGTGCGAGATGATCAGCGCCGGCCGGTCCAGGTCGCGGATCACGTTCGCCATTGTGAATGTTTTGCCCGATCCGGTCACACCGAGCAGGGTTTGGTGACGGTTGCCGGCCTCGATGGACTTCAACAGTTTCGCGATCGCCTGCGCCTGGTCGCCCCGCGGCTTGTAGTTCGATTCGAGCTCAAACCCCATCCGGCAAGATAGCACGCTTTTGACTGGCTATGGGTTGGCGCGCCGTTACTAATTCCCGCGAGATCGATGAACTTCCAAAATTTTTTCGGCGAACTGCGCCGGCGCAATGTCTATCGGGTGGCCGTCGCCTACGCCGTCGTCGGATGGCTCATCATCCAGATCGCAGCCCAGATTTTTCCGGTCCTGGAAATTCCAAAGTGGTGCGTGCGGCTCGTTGTCATTCTGCTTCTGCTCGGTTTTCCCATCGCCATGATTTTGGCCTGGGCCTACGAGCTGACGCCGGAAGGAATCAAGCGGACAGAAGATGTCGTCCCCACCGAAGCCGCGCGCCGTCCGGTCACCCAACGGCTCAACGTCACTATTATCAGTGTGCTGGTCTGCGCGGTCGCGTTCCTGATTTGGCAGCGTTACTATTCCAGCCCCTCCGCGGCGGCCATTCCCGAGAAGAGCATCGCCGTCTTGCCGTTCGAAAATATTAGCGACGACAAAGAGAACGCGTTCTTCGCGGATGGAATCCAGGACGACATCCTCACCAGTCTCGCGAAGATCCATGATCTCAAAGTCATCAGCCGCACATCGGTGATGCCGTATCGGGGGGCGACGAAAAAGAATCTGCCGCAGATCGCGCAGGCGCTCGGCGTCGCGAACATACTCGAAGGAAGCGTGCGCCGCGGCGGGAACCGCGTGGTCGTCAGCGTTCAGCTGATCGATGCGCGAAACGACCGGCATATCTGGGCGAAACGCTATGACCGCCCCCTGGCCGATTCGTTAGGCCTGCAAGGCGAGCTGGCGTCGGAGATCGCCACGGAGCTGCGCGCGACGCTGAGCCCGGAAGAGAAAGGCCTCGTCGAAACCAAGCCGACGGAAAATCCGGATGCCTATGTTCTCTATCTCAAGGCACGCGGTTACGAATCGAACCCGGACCGGCTCTACGAGGATTTCAAGCTGGCCGAGGGCCTGTATAGCGAAGCGATTCAGCACGATCCTTCGTTCGCGCTTGCTCGCGCCCGGCTCGCAGCCACGCTGGCGCGGATTTATCATTGGTTCGCTCCCTCGGAAGAGCTCAAGACGCGGATCAAGCAGACCGCCGAGAAAGCAGTCGAATCAAAACCCGATCTCGGCGAAGGCCATCTCGCGCTGGGTCTTTACTATTATTGGGTTGAAGCGAACTACGACACGGCGCTCGAACAGTTACGGCTGGCCGCGGCGGCGCTGCCTAACGACAGCGAAATCGGTTATGTCTCCGCCGCGATTCGGCGCCGCCAGGGAAAATGGAGCGAGAACCTGGAACTGCTCAAAAAAAGCCAGGCGGTCGATCCCGGGAATGCGAACGTCGCCTCGGAGATCGCGTTCACCTATGGGTTCGTCCACGATTGGGCGCAGTCCAGGCAGATGTACGATCGCGTCGTCGCGCTCGCGCCAGGCTCCGCCAATTTCAAAATCACGCGCGCCTATATCGATCTCTACGCTTACGGGAAGACGGAAACGCTGAAAGCTACGCTCGCCGAGATTCCGGCGGGCATCGATCCGTCGGGCCTCGTGACCCGCGCCCGCTGGGACCTCGCCATGCTCGAACGCGATTACGCCGCGGCCGACAGCGCCATGGCCTCGTACCCGCTCGATGTTTTTCAATCCGATGGAATGCCGATGCCGAAAAGTTTCTTCCGCGGTTGCACAGCACTCGCGCGCGGGGATGCCGCCACGGCCCAGGCGCAGTTCGCGGCCGCCCTCCCCGCCTTTGAATTGGCGATGAAAGAAGCACCGACGACCGGCCTGCGTCACGCGAACCTCGGCCTCATTTATTCCTTCATGGGCCGGAAAGAGGACGCGATTCGCGAAGGCCGCCGCGCCGTCGAGCTCGAGCCGGAAACGAAAGACGCGGTCGTGGCGCCGTGGATGAACGGTTTTCTCGCGATGATTTACGTGCGCGTCGGTGATTTGGATTCCGCTCTGCCGCTTCTCGAACGCGCACTCGGCTCGCCTTTCCCGATCGACAACACGAATTGCTGCATCACTTACAACGATGTTCGCAAGCGCTGGCAATGGGATCCTGCGCGAAACGATCCGCGCTTTCAGAAATTGCTCGCGGGACGGTGATCTTCTGTAGCCGTCGCCCTGTGGGCGACGCAACGTTCGGCTATCGACGTCGAAGCACGCTTCGCACAGCGAAGCGGCTACAGAAGCTCTTTGAATGCGGCTCCCAGGTTTGCGAGGACGTGACGCGGCAAAACGGATTGCTCGCTCTCGCTTTTCTCGAAGATCGCGATCTCGGCCGCGCGGCCGCAAACCCATGCGCCCACTCGAGCCGCGTCGTAAAGCGACAGCCCCTGCCCAACCAATCCGGCACAAACACCGGTGAGAACATCGCCCATTCCGCCAGTCGCCATTCCCGGATTGCCGGTGGAATTGTAGCTGAGTGGCCGTTCGCGTTCGGCCACGATCGTGCGCGCGCCTTTGTAGAGGAGCGTGACGGGAAATGTTTCGGTGAAATTCTTCGCCGTTCCTGCGCGCGACATCTTTCCGGAATCGAACAACCTCTTCATTTCACCGGGATGCGGCGTGACCAGCCGCGGACCGGCGCAGCGCTTCAAAATCTCCACGTCGTCGGCAACGATGTTCAATCCGTCCGCGTCGAGCACCATGGGGGCGGTCGCGCGCTCGATAACTTTCAGCAGATCCTTCGCATCCGCTTTTCCCAAACCCGGTCCGAGCGCCCAGACATCCATTTTTTCCTCGAGCAGGTCGCGATAAGAACGGATTGATTTGACCATCGCTTCCGCGGGCGCGGCCGCGGCAACGATGGGGTAAATTTCTTTCGGCACGAAAAGCTCGACGAGTCCAGCGCCACCGCGCAACGCGCCTTCCGTTGTCATCAGTCCCGCACCGATGAATCCCGCTGATCCGGCGACAACCCCGATCCGGCCGAATTCATTCTTATAGGCGCTGAATTTCCGGCGCGGCAAGGCCGCACGAAGCGAACGCGCGCAGGCCATGAGATCGTTGGCCGGCGACGGCGCAATAGCGAGCTCGCTGAGCGCGACAATTTCGATTCGGCCGACGAAATCGATCGCGTCATCGATCACCAGGCCGTGCTTTGCGTTGGCGATTGTGATTGTGCAGTCGGCGACGACGCAATCGGGATCGCGCTCGGCTGTATCTCCATCGAGGCCGGTCGGCAAATCGACGGCGAAAACAAACGCATGTTCTTCCCGGCGCAGCCGATTGATTTCCTGCGCCGCAGTCCGGATCGGCTCGCGCAACAAATGTTTCGCGCCGAGACCGAGCAGGCCGTCGAGGACAATTGATCCGGAGGGCCGCGCTTCTGCGCGTCCTTGGACGAGCGGAAGCTCGTCCCTCCGAAGAACGTCCAATTTCTTGCGCGTCAGCTCGGCCAGATCTCCTTCTGGAAAAATCAGTCGCAGATCAATTTCCCAACCGGCTTCTCTCAGTCGTGCGGCCGCAACCAGCGCGTCGCCGCCGTTATGTCCCTTGCCGACGAAAACCACTGCCCGGCCGGAACGCGGAAAAAATTTCCGCACCGCCGCCGCCACGCCAGCGCCGGCGCGATCCATAAGCGCTTCGACTTCTACGCCACTGGCAAAGGCGGCCTCTTCCGCAGCGCGCATTGCCGCGGCGCTCACGATCGGCGATTCCAATTAATCCTCCGAACTCTTCTTGTGCTTCTTCTTCGTGCTGCTCTTGCTGCTCTTGCTGCTGCGATGCGAGCGTGCCGATTTCGACGATCGTTTCCGGCTCCGGCTGAAACTTTCCGCGGGCACGCGCACGAAATCGCCGCCGAGCGAAACGCTCCGCAAGCTCGCGGTCAGGGGGCGAGATGGCGCGGGCTGGCGTTGGATGCCGCGAGCGATCTGTCCGGCGAGCGTCTCCCGATAGGTGGCGCTTAACGCGAGACTGCCTTCGGTCGGATTCGTCAGAAATCCGCATTCCACCAGGACCGACGGAATGGAGGTGCGCCGCAGCACATAAAAACCGCGACGGCGAATTCCTCGATTCTCGGTCGGCGCGCCGGAGACGACGTTGCGATGAATGCTTTGCGCGAGACTCGCACTGTCGCTCCGGTAATAATAAGTCTCGATGCCGTTCGCACCGGAGCGCGAGGCACAATTGAAATGAATCGAGACGAAGGTCGCACCGGGATGCGCGTTGGCGATCGCGACCCGTGTTGGCAACGGAATGAAGACATCGGTGTCGCGCGTCATGATCACGCGGTAACCGCTGGCCATGAGCAGCCGCCGCAAACGAAGCCCTACATCGAGGCACTTGTCCTTCTCACTGATTCGCTGGCCTGGCACACCACCACGATCGTGTCCGCCATGTCCGGGATCGATGATGATGGTGCGTGATTGGCCGAAGGCGGACGCAGTCAACGCGACCAGACTTGCGATTGCGAAAAGGGTAAGGCGGTAACGATTCATCAGGAAAAACGGCGGCAAATTCTAGTCGTCCGTAGTCTGGGCCGGCGGGCGCTCGGATAATTTCTGGGCCGGATTGCGCTTCGCATCGGCGGTTGGGAGATCGAGCATTCCACCATTCACGGCGATAGAGCCGTCGGTCGTGTGTCGCAAACGCGGCCGCGATTTTGTTTCCAGAAAAGTCGAGTGTGCGAGCAGTTCCCCATTCAACCCCACGTGGGAATAAGCCCAACTTCGGGGTGAAGCGCAATGGAGAACATGAAGCTGATTGGCGCGGTCGATCTCGGCCTGCGGATCCTGGCTCGCGATGATCCGGCCTAACGAGTAGGTCGTGAAGACAACGCCGGTATCCCGGTTCTCCACGCGCACGTAAAGCGAGGTATGATCGAGAAAACGATTCGAGAGGAGCGAGTAGGTCCGCGCTTCACCCGCGCCCGGCATTCCTTCAGGGACGCCGACAGTCTTTTGCCAGATCGGGCGGGCATCGCTCACCTGGACGACCTTCGTTGTCGAATAGAAGAACTTGTTCAGATCGGCGAAGAAGACGTTCGCGCGCACATGATACGTCCCGAAGTCGGCCACTGGAAACAGTGCAGTGAGATTGATTTTTCGGGTAACGGTTTGGCCGATTTCGACGTGAAGCGCGGGCTCGCCGGTATCGGATCTCAGCGGCGCGAGGAGCCGGCCTTCGCCCGCGTTGATTTCAAAACCGAACCAGTGCTGGCCGCTGTCGTCCCGCAAATCGATGTCGCGCCCGGAATTGTTCGCGATCCGGACCGTGGCGAGGATCGGTTCGTGGGCGATGTACTGAACGCGCTTGAAACTCAGTTCCACCTGGATTTGCGCCTGCGCCGCGGCGACGCCGAAACAGAGCAGCACGGCGGACAACCAAAGTTTCATTGACGCGCAAAATAACGTATCTCGACACACGAGGAAAGAAGCAGCATCAAGGAACGGCGCTTTCCAAACCGCCGTCGGGGAACGACGCGAATGAAAGAGGGCGGTTTGGAAAGCGCCCCTCCTTGGTTGCGGCATGGCATTAGTTCCGTCGCAGCGCCCTAAAAAATCCGCGCTTCCTCGGCGAGGCGACCGGTTCGACTTCGGAACTTGGCTGAAATACCGGCGGTTCCTGCGCTCCTGCTTTTTCTTTTTGATGCTGGATGACTGCCTGAACAAGCGCTTCGTCCCACGGCGTGAGGATTGTTTCCGCCGCGCGAACGGATTCGTCGTAGGCGAACTCAATGTCGCCCCAGCCGGCGATCTCGAGCAGCGCCTGCGTTCCACGCGTGGTTGCGCCTTCGGCGTGCACAATCTTTCCATCACGCAGATAAACAATTCCGCTGTGCCCTTCCTGCACGACCTGCACTGCACCGCTTCGTTTGCTCAGACAGGCCATCTGAAGGACATCGAGCACGTGAAACAAATCCGGTGCGCCGGGTTCCGCGCCGGCAGCCATCTCAATCGCTTCCAGCAACCGCTCGCCGTCGATCGGTTCGGGAAAAACTTTCGTCCGCCCAATCTCGAGCCGCTGTTCGCTTGCGGGATAACCAGGAAGAAACAAAACCTGGAGGCCGGGGAAAATTTCGCTCAGCGTGCCGCCAAGGGTCAGTCCATCGACGCCGGCGCCGTCGAGCTGCGCGAGAAGAAGATCGCAACGCGCATGTTTTTGCGCCCACTGCTGCGCGGCCGCATCGCTCGCGACGAGATCGCACTCGTCTTCGGTATAGTCCGCCACCATCCCGATCAGTTGTTCCCCCACTTCAGCATCGTCGTGGACGATGAGCAGTTGCATTACTGCGGCGCGGTGAGTGGCGGCGGGAACAAATTCAATAGCTTGGTGGGATCAGCCCGGACGGATTGCAATTGCTCGTTGTAATAGATCCGAACGATGTAGCCGAGATATTTCCGATGGCCGGCGTCCGCCGTCGTCGTCGACGGTTTTGTGATAGCCGGTTTCTTCTTCGACGTTCCCGGCGGCGTGACGGATGCCGCAGCGACCGCGAGATCGGCATCGGACGACGATTTGTTCTTCGCGCGCACGTAAGTCACCGCGAGAATTTCCGGGTTCGTGTCCTTCCAATCGTGATGCGGCGTGAGCCATTCGTAACTCACGTCGGCGTCCGTCAACACCACTTCCTTGTTGTCGACGGTGTCGTAAAAGAAAACCTGGATCTTGACCTTCGTGTGATCGATCGGCGCGTTCGGCCGCGCTTTCACGCTGATCTTCAGTTTCATGTTGGTGTCCGCGTCCGGGTCCGGCGTGTCGGTCGTAGTCACTTCGGTAATGCCAAAGGTCGAGCCGTCCGGAATTCCGTCAGCGTCGTTCCCTGTCGTGCCGGCATCGAGAGGCGACGTGCCGGCGAGCCCGGGGCCGGTCGTGGTGGTCGTCGGCGCCGGCGGGGTCACGCCGGTTTTCAATTTCATGTCCGCCAATTCGTAGAGCGGTCCGGCAGATGGCCCGATCTCGAGGATCTTTTTCCAGGTCTCGTTCGAACGATCGTAGAGCTGGATCGATTCGTAAATCATCGCCATTTCCGCGAGCACATTCGCGTTCTTCGGATCGCGCTGGGCGGCATCCTGCAAACGAGCGAGCGCGTTCGTCGTGTCGCCCTTGTCGCGAAGTTCGGTCGCTTCCTTCAACAGCTTCTCGGCCACAGAAAGTGCGGCGGCACTCGGCGTGGTTTGGGTGGACGCCGTGGGCGCACTCGGCGCGGTAGCCGGCACGGGTGTCGTCTTTTCCGCAACGACCGGAGCCTTCGGAGCCGGAGTGACGGCGGGCGCGACCGGTTTCGGATGCGCCGCCACGTATTCCGCGCGCCATTTACCGGCGTAAAAAACGCCGAGACCGCCCAGCTCGGCGACGCCGAATATGGCCACGAGCCAGAGCGCGATCCGGAACATTTTGTCCGGTGGCGGTCCTGGTGAAATTAGTTCTTCTCCATCCATGGCGTGCGTTGGAATTAAGCTTGGATTGGCCCCGGCGCAAAAGCGTTCAAATTAACTTCCCGCTCACAGTCGCGATCTCTCAGTTGGAGCGACGGCGCTCTGTCGCCGTATGAGCGCGTTTTTACGGCGACAGAGCGCCGTCGCTACAACTGAGCGGAATCAACGTGAAATATCCCCCTGGCTCAAAAGCTCGAAGCCTTCACCGAGGAGAACGGAGGAAGCACACTCGGTATCGTCGACGTGGAGCGCGAGGGCGGCGAAACCGCGCGGATGCGTGAGCAAGGGATACGTGAAATGGACATTCACTTCCGCCATCAGGAGCGCGGCCAGAAGTTTCGCAAGCTGGGTCGCCACTTCGCGCAACTCGACCACCACCATCGAGCAGACGCCGTAGGCGACGTTGTGCTCGCGGAACAGTTGCTCGACCGATTCCGGATCGCTCACCATGATCCGCGCGATGGCAGAATCGGTCGATTCCGAGATGCTCATGGCGACGACATGCGCATTGTTCGCGTGAATCAGCTTCACTACCTCCATCATCGCGCCGACTTTATTCGGCAAAAAAATCGAGAACTGTTTGACGAGAGGGCCGTCAATTTTCGAAGCAGTCTGCGGCAGGTCGACATCCATGTGGAGAGGCGCGCCGGACCCGATCCACCGGGCTGAGACGCGCGAGAGTATGGCATCGACTCGGTTTTTTTTGCAAACGAATATTGGGAGACAGCGCTGTCGCCGCCTCGCTCTGTCGAGGCGTTTCCGATGCGGCGACAGAGCGCCGCGGCTACAACCTCGGATTCGCGCTGTTCATTTGAAACGGGCTGTCTAAATTCGCGCGGACAATGGAGGACGAAAATCAACTCATCGCGCTGCGGCGGGAAAAAATGGAGACGCTCAAGAAAAGCGGAGCGAATCCGTTCGGCCGCGCGTTCGAGACTTCGGGCACGATCGCCGAAGTCCGCGAGAAATTTGCCGAAGGCACAGCCCTGCGCGCCGCCGGCCGCATCACGGCCCATCGCGACATGGGGAAAAGTCATTTCGTCGATCTGCGCGATTCAACGGGACGGATTCAGGTTTACATCCATGCGAAGGAAGTCGGCCCGGAAGCGATCGAGTTGTTCAAGCTGGTCGATCTCGGCGATTTCATCGGCGTCGAAGGCGATTGTTTTCTCACGAAGACCGGCGAGCCGACGCTCAAGGTTCACAAGCTCGAGCTGCTCGCGAAAGCGCTTCGGCCGTTGCCGGAAAAATGGCACGGACTTCAGGACGTCGAGGCGCGTTACCGCCAACGATATCTCGACCTCGTCACGAACGAGCGGTCGCGCACCGTGTTCGAGCAGCGGATCACGATCGTCCGCGAGATCCGCCGTTTCTTCGAGGCGAAAGGCTTCCTCGAAGTCGAAACGCCAATGTTGCAGGCCGTGCCGGGCGGCGCGGCGGCGGAACCATTTCGCACCCATCACAAGGCGCTCGGCCTCGATCTGTATCTGCGGATCGCGCCGGAGCTCTATCTGAAGCGGCTGCTTGTCGGCGGGTTCAACAAGGTCTTCGAGTTGAATCGGAATTTCCGGAACGAAGGCATTTCACGGAAACACAATCCCGAGTTCACCATGCTTGAAGCGTATTGGGCCTACGCCGATTTCGAAAAGATCGCGGACCTGGTGGAGGAAATGATTTGTCATCTCGCGACGACGATTTCGCCGGATGGGACCCGGATTGAACATAAGGACGCCGAGGGAAACGTAACCCGCACCCTCAATTTCACACGACCGTGGCGCCGAGCGCGATATCGCGATTTGATTCGCGAGATCGATCCGGAATGGTTCAACTACTCGAGCGAGAAACGGCGGGAACGTTGCGCCGAGCTCGGCGTGGAAATCAATCCGCGCATGGCCGATTACGAAGTCACGCAGCAAGTCTTCGAGAAACTGGTCGAGGAGAAAACGTTCGATCCTGTTTTCGTGACGCATTGTCCGAAGGAACTCGTGCCCCTGGCGAAACAAAACGTGGACGACGATTCCATCGTGGATGTCTACGAGCTCATCATCAACGGCCAGGAAATCTCGCCCGGTTACACGGAGCTCAACGATCCGATTGTGCAGCGCCAGCGTTTGCTCGAGCAGGCCGGTGAAGAAACCCAGAAGCTCGATGAAGAATTCTTGCTCGCGCTCGAACACGGGATGCCGCCAGCCGGCGGTTTTGGCGTAGGTATCGATCGGCTCGTGATGCTGCTCACCGGCGCGGAATCGATTCGCGACGTGATTTTGTTTCCGCAGCTGAAGCCGAAGCGGTGAGAGGTCGTGAGATCAGGCGGCGATCAGCTTATGCCGGATCGCGTAACGCACCAATGCCGCCACTGAATCGAGATTCAGCTTGCGCAAAACGCTCGCCCGATGGGCTTCCACCGTCCGGTCGCTGATACCCAACGTCTCGGCGATCGCTTTGTTGCTCTTGCCCTCGGCCACCAGTTGCACAATCTCACGCTCCCGCCCGGTCAGGCGGGGCCCCCGTTCCGATCTCGCTCCCGTTGGATCCGTGATTTTCGAAAACAAAATCTCGGAAGCTTTCGGCGCAAAAAATGGCTGGTGCTCGGAAAGCGCTTTGATTGCTTTGACGAGAAAATCGTACGCCTCCGATTTAAAGACCACGCTCTTTATTCCCGCCTCAAACGCATCTTGCACGAGGCCCTCGTCTTCGTGCGCCGTGAACATGAGGATCTCGCTCTCCGGCACGCGACGTTTGATCTCGATCGCAGCGTCGAGGCCATTCATCTCCGGCATGGTCATGTCCATGATCACGACATTGGGCTTCAGCTCGTCGGCCTGCGCCACCGCCTCCCGCCCAGTCGAGGCCAGACCGCAGACTTCCCACCCCGGCTGCCTTTCGATCAACATACGGGTTCCCTGGCGCATCACATCGTGATCGTCCGCGAGAAGGATTCGCAGTGAGCCGGCGTTGCTACTCATACTTTGGATTCGGCTTTGCCGCGCCATTCGGTCTGTTTGCGCTCCACCACACCCGGCCTTGGCGAAAACTGGGGGTCACCGGCATGGTCTAAGATAAGGATTATCTGGAGAAAACCAGCGGAAATCACCGGAAAACTCCAATCCGCGAAAGTGCCGGCAGGCACTAAACGCTTCGCTCCGCGACCCACTGCACCGCGAAGCGTGCGACTTGGCGCGCGTTCTGCAAATTCAGCTTCTCTTTAATATGAGTGCGGTGCGTCTCGACGGTCTTCGGACTTAGATTGAGAGATTTCGCGATCGCCTTTACTTCCTTCCCGGCGCCGATCAGCTCCAACACTTCCAACTCCCGATCGCTCAGCCGATCCGTGATTTCTTCATCGGGCGCGACCCGATTGACCACGACCTTGGAAATAACCTGGCTGGCCATCTTGGGACTGAGATAAGTTCGGCCGTCCATCACTTCGCGCACGGCTTCGAGAACGCTGCCGAGCGCTTCCTGTTTTGTGACGTATCCGCGCGCGCCGGCCCGAAGCGAACGCACGGCGTAAAGCGATTCGTCGTGCATCGAAAGAATCAGCACCGGCAAGGTGGGAAACTCGGCCAGGATCATTTTCGTCAGCTCGATCCCATTGGTGCCTTTTAATCCGAGGTCCGCGATAACCAGGTGCGGCTTCACTTTCCGAATAACATCCATCGCTTCCCCGGCGCTGCTTGCTTCACCGCAAACCGAAAAGTCGTCATCAGAGTTGAGCAACTGGATCAGGCCGTGGCGAAACAGCGGATGATCGTCGACGACCACGATCCGGATGGCTTGGGGCAGCTCGCACTTCGGATTCGCAACCGGGCCGCTGCTCAGGGCGCCGGTCGATTTCACATCGGGCTCGACCGCCTGCCGCCGCGCCTCTTTGGGATCGGGCCCGGAGGTCGGATTTTTGTTCCGGGCCGGTAGCCTGGCGGGTTTTAGTTTTCGTTTTGGTCCAGTTGGCATTCCGAATTTCTGAGCGCCAACGCCAGGGGTCGCGTCGCAGTTATATTGACATCGCGCAGGCAGGCGGTTCCGCTCGCATGAAAATGCGCCTACGGCTTGTTCGGGATCTTACACGTTATATCCATCCCGCCGGTTTTGCGGCGCTCGATCCTTAATTCGCCGCCGAGGGCGTTCGCCCGATACCGCATCATGTGGAGACCGAGACCCTTTCGCTTTTTCTCGGGGGCGAATCCTTTTCCGTCATCGTGGACACTGATGCAGACGTGGGTCTTATCATGATCCAAAGAAATCAAAATATTCCTGGCGCCGGAATGTTTAACGGCGTTTGTGACCGCTTCCTGCGCGACGCGGTACAAGTGCAGGGCCACCGTGTCATCGCCGACATTCGCCCCGCGCGCCGCCTTCAAATGACATTTGATGCCGGTGTTCTGACAGGCCGCCGCCGCCAGGTCGCGCAGGGCATTTCTAAAGCCGGAGGCTGTCAGTTCGACGGCTTGCAAACCGCGGGCCAGCTCCCGGGCGATGACGACATTGCGGTTCACCGTTTGAGCTGATTGCTCCAGCGTCTCGGCGGCCTCGGGAGTTTTGGTCGCGAGTTTTTTCGCGGTCGATTTCAGGTACAACGCCGTGGCCGTGAGCTCCTGGCAGACCATGTCGTGGAGGTCCTCGCCGATCCGGCGTTTCTCCCGTTCGCTGATTTCGAGAAGCTCGCGCTCGAGCTGCTGGCGCTGCGCCATTGTCTGTTCGAGCTCGTTATTCATCGCAACCAATTCCCGGGTCCGCTCCAGGACCCGTTGTTCCATCTCATCACGGGCGTGTGCCAGCTCGTCCTCCGCGGTTCGCTGATCGGTGGCGTCGCGCGCGACCTTGGCGAAACCGCGCACCCCACCGTGATCGTCTTCGAGCCGCATGAGCACGCCGTCCGCCCAGAAGCGCGAGCCGTCCTTGCGGACATGAAAACGCCGATCGGGCGCCCGGCCCTCGGCGAGTGCGATGCCAATCTCTTTCCCGGCCGCACCCTTCGTCTTATCCTCGGGAGTGAAAATCAGGTTCCCGCTTTGGCCGACGGCTTCGTCCTGGCTCCACCCGAAGACGCGTTGCGCGCCGTTGCTCCAATAGGTAATGACATTCGCGGGATCGAGCAGGAACATCGCGTAATCGCGCGCGCCTTCGACCAGAACGCGGAAACGTTCCTCGCTCGCACGCAGGCGAGCCTCGGCTTGTTTGAAGTCGTCGATATCGGTGGCCGAACCGAACCAGCTCAGGACTTTGCCGTCGTCCCGCAGCGGAACATTGCGGCTGATAAACCACCGATAAACGCCATCCTTTCTCCTCATCCGATATTCGGCCTCAAAAACTTTACCCGCCGCGAGCGCATGCTCCCAGCGCTCGATCGTCTCGGGCGCGTCTTCTGGGTGAATAATCGATTGCCGCCCCGCCGCGAGCGATTCCTCGGGACTCAGGCCGGTGTATTCATACCAACGCCGGTTAAAATAATTCGCCTTTCCACCGACTTCATTTGTCCAAATGACCTGCGGAATATTGTCCGCGACGGTGCGAAAACGCTCCTCGCTCTCGCGCAATGCTTCTTCGATTCGCTTTCGCGCGGTGATATCGTGCATGCAATCGATCGCGCCGACGATCCGACCCTGCTCGTCCTTGAGCACGCTTGGACTAACGATGACGTGTTTCCGCATGCCATTCTCCTGTTCGAGGATCAGCTCGCAATCGGTTAGCGACACCTCTTCGCCGCGCAGGACTCTGGCAATAGGATATTGGTCGGATGGCATCGGCCTGCCGTCGGGATAGAAACGCGCGACCGAGCCGCAGAATTTCTTCGCATTCTTTTGCGGGCTGCGTCCCCACAAATCCACCGCGCGACGGTTGTATTCGAGGATGTTCCCCTCGACGTCGGTCGTATAAACCGCCACCGGCACGAGCTCGAAGAGCGTCTGGTAACGCGCCGCGCTGGCTCGGACTTGTTCCTCCGCCTTTTTTCGCTCTTCGATATCGATGAACGTCGCGACCACACCCGCAATCCGGTCCTCGTTGCTGCGATACGGAGCGATTCGCGTCAGATGCCAGGTGTCGTTCTCACCCACCTGCACTTCCCGCTCGATGGTCACCAGGTCCCTCAAGACTTTCTCGGCGTCGTGGATGAACCCTTGGTATTTAAGTCCGCTGGTAATGTCCGAGAGCGGACGGCCCATATCGGTCGGGATCAGATTGAAAATTTTCTGCGCGCTCGGAGTGAACCGCAGGATGCGCAAGCCGCGATCGAGGAAGATTGTCCCGATGTCGGTCGAGGCCATCAGGTTGCTGAGATCGGAATTCGTCCGGCTCAACTCCTCGACGCTGCTCTTAAGCTCGTAGTTGACGGTCGTCAGCTCTTCGTTGACCGACTGCAATTCCTCCTTGCTCGTCTCGAGCTCTTCCGTGGCGGAACGCAGTTCTTCGTTCATCGCCTGCAGCTCTTCATTCGACGCCTTCAACTCTTCGTTTCCCGCTTCGTACTGCTCCACCGTGGCGTTGAGCTGTTGCTTGAGAACTTCAATCTGGTCTTCGGCTTCGATGCTCGGCGGTTGCGCCGCCGGGATCGCTCCCGCGCGCTCCACCGCGTGGCCCTCTTTATGAAAAAGGAGCAGGAAAAATCCCTGCGCCTGGTCCTTCGCGCCCATCGGCCGGACTTCGAGCGAAACCATTTCAGTTTGGCCGCCCCCGAAATCGATCCTCGTCGGATTCGTCCTGACCGGCTGCTTGGTTTGGGTCGCTCGGAACAACGCCGTCCGGACTTCGAGGTGAAGGCTCGGGTTGATTACCTTCACGATTTCCGCGGTCGGTTCGCCCGCAGCGAATTGGAGATAACGTCCGGCGCTCTCGGAAAGATGGACGATCTCCTGCGACTCGTTCACCACCACCGAGGGCGGGCCGTATTGCTCGAGCAATCGCAGATGCAGTTCGCCAAAAAGCAGTTCGCGCCGGGTCTGGCCGCTCTGCAAGTCGCCCGCACCGCGTCCTGTTGCTTTACCCGCTCCGTCCTGCGTCAGCGCGGGAAGGTTCCGGGTTTGCAAACCAAGCGGCCGGCGGATCGCAACCGGCGTCTGCCGCGCCGGGATCAACGGCACTTTCCACGCTGGCCGTGGCGTCGAACGGCGAATGAAAAGCCGGTTTTTTGCGTCGAGTGACGAGAACAGGGATTGCGCCTGGCTGTTGTTCTCCGAACCGCCGATGAAAAGCAGCCCTCCGGAACGAAGCGAGAAATGGAAAATGTCGAACGCCTGCGATTGCGCTTTTCCGGTCAGGTAGATGAGCAGGTTCCGGCAACAGATCAGGTCGCAGCGGGAGAAGGGCGCGTCTCGCAGGACATTGTGGGCGGCGAAGAGGACCTTCTCCCGAATTTCCTTCCGCACCCGATAGCGGCCGTGATCGCGCAGGAAAAATTCCCGAAGGCGTTCGGGCGTGACATCCGCCTCGATCATCGATGGGTAAAGGCCATCGCGCGCATCGGCGATCGCCTGCTCGTCGATGTCGGTGGCGAACACCTGGATGTTCGGCGGGCGCTCGAGGCGTTGCGCGTGTTCGCAAAGTAGCATCGCCACCGAGTACGCTTCCTCGCCCGTCGCGCAGCCGGCCACCCAGACCCGCACCTCATCCTCGCCTTTCTTGCCGGCGAACAGTTGCGGAATGTTCGCCTCGAGGGCCGCGAACGCCTCTCGGTCCCGGAAGAAATGGGTGACGCCGATGAGCAAATCCTGGAGCAACGCCCGGGTCTCGATTGGATGCGTGCGGATGAAATTGAGATACTCCGGAATCGATTCGATCGAATTCACCTGGAGCCGCCGCGCGATCCGGCGCAGGACCGTCGCGCGCTTGTAATGGCTGAAGTCGTGGCCAGTCTGCGCCCGCACGTCGAGGAGCACTTCGCTTATCGCCGCTTCATCTTCTTTGCTGTGCGTTTCGTCCGAGACCGTCTCGCCACCCGGCGCATCCTCGACTTTCGCGTCCGGCTCTCTGGCGCCGGGGATTTCCGGCGGTAACTTCATTCGGTTCTCGTTCCGAACGAACTCCAACAGTTTCGCCGCCATTTTCTCGACCGGCAGCACCCAATCAACCATCCCGGTGCTGATCGCAGTCACCGGCATGCTGTCGTGCTCGGCCTCGTTCGGATCCTGGACAATGGTGAGTCCGCCTTGCGCGCGAATGTGTTTCAAGCCGATTACGCCATCCGAATCGGTGCCGGAGAGGATCACGCAGACGGAGCGCTGGCCGTAAGCCTGCGCGAGGGTGCGGAAGAAAAGATCGATCGTGACCCGCCGGCCAAGCGGCTGCTGCGGCGGGACCAGGTGGAGCATGCTGTCCTCGAACGTGAGCTGGTGGTTCGGCGGAATAACGTAAACGTGATTCGGCCGCACGTGCACCGGCTCGTTGACCTGCGTCACCGGCATTCGCGTTTTCTGCTGAATCACATTGGCCAGCTGACTCTCGTGTTCCGGGGATAAATGCATCACGACCACGAACGCGAGCCCGCTCTCCGGATCCATGTCCGTGAAAAATTGCTGGAGCGGCCCGATCCCGCCAGCCGACGCTCCCAGCCCTACGACGGCCGCCGGCTCATTCGGATCACGCCGCTTCTTTGCGCCATTGCGCGAGTTCTCGCCCGGCTCATCCGTTGCCGCGGGATCGAGGATCTCGCTCGTCTTCTGCGCGTCTTCCGCCATCGCGTTGAGTATGCGGCGCCCTCGCGGTGATAGCGAGTCTTTTGGTGTAGTGGCAGGTGTCTCATCCGCCGCTACACTTGGCCGACCCCGCGCGCGCGATACTTAGATGGAACATGCCGAAACGCGACATCGTGGTGGTCGGCGCATCCACCGGCGGAGTGGAGGCGTTACAACAATTAGTCGAGCTGCTACCGGAAGACTATCCGGGCGCGGTCTTCGTCGTGATGCACACCGGCCCCGGCAGCATCCTGCCGGAAATCCTGAGCCGGGCTGGAAGAATCCGAGCCGTCAGCGCCGAGAACAACATGCCCTACGAGCGAAACCGCATTTACGTCGCGCCGCCCGATCGCCATCTCCTGATCAACGATGGCATCATGCAACTCGATGCCGGTCCGCGCGAGAACGGATCCCGGCCCTCGATCGATCCGCTTTTTCGCAGCGCCGCCCGGACCCATCGAGACCGGGTCGTCGGCGTCATCCTCACGGGCAAGCTCGACGACGGCGCGGCCGGGCTCTACGCAGTGAAAGCCCGGGGCGGCCTCGCCATTGTCCAGGACCCAACCGAAGCGGCGGCGCCCGACATGCCGCTCAACGCCATGCGCCACATGACCGTTGATCATTGCCTTCCGCTCATCGGAATCGCGGCCTTGCTCAGCAAGATTGCGTCCGAGGAAACCGCATCCGACGAAGTTTCATCGCAGGATATGAAGCAGGCGCGCAACGATCTCGTCGATGCACCGGAGCTGCTGAGATCACCACCGCCAAACGAGACGCAGATCTCGCTGTCCTGTCCGGAATGCAATGGCTCGCTCTACGAACAAAAGGAAGGCGAGATGGCGCATTTCAGATGTCACATCGGACATTCCTTTTCGCCGGTGACCTTGAGCCAGGCGCACAAGGAAGTGCTCGAGCGCGCGCTCTGGACGGCCGTCCGGACTTTGAACGAGCGCGTCATGATGCATCGCCAATTTTTGCGCCGCGAGCGCAACGGCGCCGAGGAATTGATTTTCAAGCGCTTCCAGGAAAGCGCCGCCGCCGCCGAGCGCGACGTCGATCTGCTCCGCGAAATCATCGCGCGCATTTGATTTCCATTATCCTTTCTGCTCCGGCTCATGAGCAGGAAGAAAGCAATCGCTGCGGCAGGCCCGGCTCCGGTTCATTCGTTGGAATCATCCGTTCGCACCCGCGCAGCTCTACCGTGAGACCCCGTTGAGGAAACGCCGCTCCGCTTCAGAGCGCTTCCATTTATCTCTCGCGAGCGGTTGGATCAGACTTCCACCTATACCCGCGGCGGGCGCGCTCCTGATTGTGCGATCGCCCGCCGTTTGTCAGCCTGCCCTCATGAGCGCTTCCACACCCCAGCATCTTCCTCTCGAACGCACCCATCATGGTCGCGCGTGCACCGTGCACGTGACGAAGCGTGTCCGGACAAACAAGGCTGCATTTTCGTCCTCCGCTGACCGCGCTTCCATCTCGTCGCGGTCCATTTCCGCCCTCCTCGCGCGACTCGCTTTACTTCGTACCATCGCCGCCACTTTGCATGCTATTCATCCGCTCGGATTCGCGCTGAAGCGCGGAAAGAAAGGCTGACCACGTGACGCCGCAAAAGGAAAACGGAGCGGGCCCGCGCATGCCGGAGGAGGCCGCACGATATTATCGTTGCTCAGCCTGCGGCGAGCAGGTGGACAACCAATCAAGGGAAGAAATTCGCCTCCATAGTTATCACCTGCTCCACCGCGAAGAAGTCGATCCGCAGCGATATCCGGTACTGCCGGCGGCGCGTCTCCATGCCGCCCAGACGTGGATTCACAGACAAGTGCGCGTTTGTCTGAAGAATTTGGATTGAATGGAGCCGGCGCGCCATCGCGCCGCGCGTCTTGTTCTGACGGAGAAATCCGGGAAGGTATCCGAACAATTCCGATTCAGCTTTCAGCGCCGAATGCTTTCGTCGCCCAACTCTCAATGAAGAGTTCGCTTCGACTCGAAGCTTGGGCAATCGGGCCAGCGGTCCGCCAGCAGGGCGCGGGCGTCGGCGGCGATGCGCCAATGCTCGGCATACTGGAGGGCGTCGATCACCAAAACGCCGACCACCTGTCGCATCATCGTGCTCGCCTTCCTGTAACCAAGATCTGATTCATCAATCGCGAAACGGAACGCGTCTTCGATCGGAATGGTGAGCCGATACCTGATGTCCTGGTCGTGCATAAACTAAAACGCATCGCCGCGGAATTGACGTCAGCGAGAAATCGCCGGATTTCCGCTGACGCCTTTCTTGGCAGCAAAGCTGTAACCGCGACAAAATAAAATCGCGGCGAGACCGGGAGGCAGATTTAGTTTTCAGCACTTCTTATTGTTACTCGCCTTGTGCCAGCCGAACCCTGGACGCTCGTCAACTGCTGTTCGCGCTCGTTTTTTCTGGAGGGGGACGGCGCCGGCGCCAACGGCTGCGGAATCCGGCGCATCTAAGGCGAGTTCGGATTTTTCCTGATGCCTCGTTAGGCATGCGTTTCCAAATCCAATTCGTTAGGATGTAGCGTTGTAACGGATAAATGAGCGCCAAATTTCTCGACCACGTGACGGCCAGGCATCGCGCGGAATTGTATTGCGAACTCCATCCGGGAAGCCCGTCCGCGATTCGCTCGCCAAAAGTTTTCATGAAGTCCGGCGTTTGGACTGCGCTTCTCGGCAAAAGCATTCGGCAAGGGATAGCCGGCTTCGGCCCCACGGTCGAAGCCGCGCTCGGCGCCTTCGATCGGCAATATCTGAATTATTTGCGTCAGCCAGGCGAGGCGTTGCCGCTGGATCAGGCGGCGTGACTGCTGCCGCCAGCCGTGACGTGCCCTGGTGGGCTATACTTCGATGAGCTTGTTGCGAATCGCGTAACGCACCAGACCGGCGATAGAATCTTCGCCAAGTTTGTGCATGATATGCGCGCGATGGTTTTCCGCAGTCCGGGTGGTGATGCCGAGCGTCTCGCCGACTTCCTTGTTGGTCTTGCCTTCGGCGAGGAGCTGCACAATCTCTCTTTCCCGCGTGCTCAAGCGCTGACCAGCTTCTACCTGGTCCGGGTTAATCACATCCGAAAACAGGACTTCCGATATCTTCGGGGTAACAAACAGCTCGTGCCGGGCGAGCGCCTCCACCGATTCCACGAGGAGCTGGTGGTCCTCCGTTTTGAAAATGAAGCTTTTCACTCCAGCTTTGAAAGCAGCCCGGATCAACTCATCGCTTTGATGCCCGCTCAACAGGACAATCTCAGTCTCGGGCAACTGACGTTTGATCTGCGCGGCTGCATCCAACCCGTTCAGCTCCGGCATACTGATGTCCATGACCACGACGTCCGGCTTGAGCTGACTTGCCTGGGCGACGGCTTCGCGCCCCGTGGCGGCCAGGCCGCAGACCTCCCAGCCCGGTTGACGTTCAAGCACGGCACACGTGCCCTGCCGGATGAAATCGTGATCGTCGGCGACCAGAATGCGGACGGTTCTGGCATTCTTGGTTTGCCAGTCTGGGAAGTGCAGGATGTTCGGAGGCGTGCTCACGCTTTCCACTCGTTGAGCAAATTTAGTTCCTACCGGACTCCGAATCTTATTCGCAGCCGCGAATCGTCCGTGATCGAGCAGCTTCGCTATCGCGGTTTATGCCGCCAGACCGGCGCGTGCCGCGGTTGATTCCCTTCCCACACTCTGAGGGCGGCATCGAGCAATGCGAGAGTCCGCGTCAAGCGCCCCCGAGTCGGCGGATCGGGAAGTCCGGCGGTTTCCGCCATTCCGTTCAACCGCCGATTTGCGCGTCGCACCGGCGTTTCGCCGCGGAGCGGCCCCGTCTGCTTGATTCCCGATCTCATTCCGTCCCCTCGATTCCCTTTGGCAATTCCTAAAACGTATTTCGCGGTCTCGATGGATGTGAACAACGAGGAAGCTCGAGATTTCGTGAGCGAGTCGATGACATCAGGTTTCTACCGAGCCGCGCGACAGTGATGCGCCCGATTGTGGAATCTCGCTCCGCTGGCGACACTGGCGGCGTGAGCGCGTTCACTCCTCTGCAGCTCCCGCCGGAAGATAAGCTCGACATGCTCCGTTACCTCGACGAATTCCATTACTGGCATTCCCTCGACGACGAACGCCGCTGCAAGCGATGCAGCCGATTGATCACCGGCCGCAAGATTCTTGTCATCGAGCTGCAGGGAGCGCGCGGCAAACTGCGCCTCCAATGTCCGACCGTCGCCTGCATTTCGACGCCGTCCGACTGGGTTTACGCAGACCCCATTCTCGCCGCGAAATTGCGCTCCGATTTTCGACCGGCGGCGAGCCAGGCTGGATCGAACGCGCGCGCTGCGGAGCGTACTTATGACGGCGATGCCGATAATGTGCGCCGCGTAAAACAAGCGCAGAACAAGCCCAAGTCCGCGGCGGGCGTCCTCAAAGCCAAGACCAATTTCGTTTCGTTCCGGGCTATGGCCGCGCGATCGAAGTTGTTGCGTCCGATCGCGAGCGGACTGCACGCCATTCGACCAGTGGCCTGAAACAGCTTCCGGGCGCTTTGACTCAAGTGGCCGGCGTTGAGTAGTAAAGCGCGTGAAAAAATCAGGCGTCGCTCTCGCCTTCTTTTTCTATCTCGGCGCGCTCTGCGCGCACGCCTGCGATCTTTGCGGATGCTACACGCCCCAGATTGAGGCGCGACCGGACTCGGCTGACCTCTCGGCATTTCAGAGCCGCTTCTATTTCGCAGTCGCGGAACAGTTCACTCATTTCAGCACGCTTCAGCTCGAAGGTGAGGAAGTCGATAATCCGACCGGCCAATTTCTCGATAGCTCGATCACGCAACTCGTCGCGGGTTATGGCTTCAATTCGCGCTTCGCGTTGCAGATCAACGCGCCGCTCATCTATCGGTCTTTCGAGCGGCCGGAAGGTTTCGCCATCGATCGCGGGACGGAATCAGGGCTTGGCGATATTTCGTTGCTCGGAAAATTTCTCGCGTATCACCACGAAAGCGGCGGCAGCGCGTCTTTGAAATTCGACGACCCGAAAAATGCGCACTTCGAATCGCACGATCCGGATTTCACTTTGTCCGCGCTCTTGCTCGGGGGCGTAAAATTTCCCACCGGCCACACCAGCCGGCTCAAGGAAGAATTTAACGAAGTCGTGGTGCCGGGTGCGCCGGAGAGCGGTATTCACGGCCACGACCTCACACTCGGCACCGGTTCCTACGACGGCATTCTCGGCGGCCAGGTTTCTTTGCGTTACAAATCGCTTTTCTTCCAAGCCGACGCGCAGTTCACCGTCCGCGGCGCCGGCGCCCATCAATACAACTTCGCGAACGATCTGGCGTGGAGCGGCGGCCCGGGATTCTACCTCGTTCGAAATCCGCGGACGATCGTCGGCCTGCAACTCGTCGTTTCCGGTGAACATAAAGACGTCGATGAGTTCCGTGGCGAACCCGCCGAAGATACCGGCATCACCTCCGTTTTTCTCGGCCCGCGTCTCGTCGCTTCGCACGGCAAGTTCAGCGCCGAGTTCGCGGCCGAACTTCCGGTTTCGATCGACAACACAGCGCTGCAGGTTGTGCCGGATTATCGTCTCCGCGGCAGCGTCGGGTTCCGGTTCTGAACCAGACTAAGACGCGGGATGGGCGAGCTCGTCTCATTTCGTTCTCCTCTGGTCGCTCCATCGCGCCGAAGAAAATTGGCGGTTGTGTGATTTTTTTTGCCGCGACAATGGCGGGTCATCGAGACCGCCGCCGCTCCAGCACGAAAAAAAGTGCCGCCCTCCACACTTCGAAGAAGCGCAAAGGGCGGCTGTTCCCCCCAGAACAATGCAAGTAATCATCCACCTTCCGATTCCTGCAACCGATAAAATCGAAATAATTTCGGCGCGTTTTTCTCGGGGATCGGCCTTCTAGGAAACAGAAGCGGAGGGGCGCCGCTTCTGCGGAGTGCGCAGTCGTTTCGATTGGGGGTAGCGTCCGCGCCGTGTCGAACATTCCTCGCAGATCGACGCGAGCGGTCTGCCCCTGAAATTGTCTGCGCCTTTTCTGATAACTTTTGCGCAGCGGATGCACTCCACCCTCAACAACCCTTCCATCCTGTAGAATATTCGGAACAACCGCCACGATCGGCCGCCACTCGGAACCGGAATCCGAGGACGCCAATCGACAAACTCTGCTTGAATTTCGGCTACGATGGACGACAATGCCGGCCATTGGATTAAGTCTGTTCTGTTTCTTTGCTTGGTAGATCGTCAGTTGAGTTTGGCTCTTTGGTGATTTGAAACCCGATTCTCGGGAACGGCTCGTAGCTGGCAGCGAATTGCTCCAAAACTCAAATAACATGAAACTCTACGTAGGAAATCTTTCCTTCGATACGACCGAAAACGATCTCCAGGATCTTTTCGAACAACACGGCGCCGTCACCGAAGTGGCGCTCATCAATGATCGCGTCACCGGCCGCTCACGCGGCTTCGGGTTCGTCACGATGAGCGAAGCCGCCGCGGGCACCGCCGCGATCAACGCTTTAAACGGCAAGCAAGTGCAGGGACGTGCCCTGACGGTCAACGAAGCGCGCGCACGCGAAGAGCGTCCGCGCCAGTTCTCCGGTTCGCGCCGCTAACGACGGCAATTTCGCGGCCGGCGCTTCACTAAACCGGAGCGCCGGCCAGCAAATCCGCATGCCACTCGAAAAACAATTGCAACTGGAAGGACTGATTACTTCCGTGCTCGCCGGCACGATGTTCCGCGTCCGGCTGGCCAACGATCACATCGTGCTCGCCCATATCTCGGGCAAAATGCGGAAACGTTTTATCCGGCTCACCATTGGCGACCGGGTGAAGCTGGAAATGTCCCCTTACGATATCGACAAGGCGCGGATCGTGTATCGGCTTGGTTAAATTGCGCGCCACCTAACGAAAGGTTCCTGTTCCATGACAAAAAGAATTCTCGTCCGCTGTCCCACCACCGCGAAACTAACGCCCACCGGCCAGGTGGTTGAAGAAGAGCTTTGGGCCGACAAAAAAGTGAAGTCGCATAAGCTCAGCTGCGCGCATTGCGCAAAGGTTCATACCTGGACAAAAAAGGACGTCGTCCTCGCCCGGTAACGTGTTTCTCCGAATCCCCTTTCACCGAATCAACTGGACGACGAGCTCGTTCCTGATCGGAACCCTCGTCCTCACGCTCACCGCGCTGCCGGCTTATCTCTGGTATTTCGGCTTCGATTGGTTTCAGATCGCGCTCTTTTTCGTATTCCTCGCGGCGAGCGGCTTCAGCGTCACCCTCGGGTATCATCGGATGTTTTCCCATCTTACTTTCCGCGCGAAATGGCCGGTCCGAATTTTTGTCGTGCTCTTCGGCGCGGCTGCGTTTGAAAATTCCGTGTTGATGTGGGCGAGCGAACATCGCCGCCATCACAAACACGTCGATCACGAGGAAGATCCGTACGACATCAGCAAGGGCTTTTTCCACGCCCACATTGGGTGGCTTCTGTTCAAGCTCCTCCCCCAACCGCCGTTCGATAACGTAAACGATTTGAAAAAAGACCGCCTCGTGATGTGGCAGCATCGCTACGTTCATCTGCTCGCTTTAACAATAGGGATGATCTTGCCCGCGGCGATCGGCGCGATCTGGGACGGCTGGAGTGGCGCGCTCGGGGGACTTCTTCTGGGCGGCGTGGCAAAGACCGTGGTCCTTCAGCATTGCACGTTTTTCATCAACTCCGCCTGCCACACGGTCGGGCGCCGGCCCTACTCAACGCGCTGCAGCGCGCGCGATTCATTCCTCATGGCTCTGTTCACCTTCGGCGAGGGTTACCACAATTATCACCACGAATTTCAGCATGATTACCGCAATGGCGTCAGGCCCTGGCAATGGGACCCGACGAAATGGCTGATCTGGACGTTATCAAAGCTGAAACTCACCGGCGCGCTTCGCCGGGTCCCGGCTGAAACCATCGCCGCTGCCCGCCAACGCACCGACCTGGAGACGACGATGAAAGCGCCGATAGATCCGGTCGAGGCAGGTTATCGGCACACCTGCGACGTATAGCGCCAGAATCAGAAAATAAACGGCCGTAGTTCGATAGCGGCCGCGCTTTTCAAAAGTCCGCGGATCGCTCACGATCTTTTCGCGCAGCTGCTTCATCCGACCAATCGCCCGCAGGCGGCGATACAGTTCCGCGTCTTCCAGGATCGGCACAACCGGATAACCGCACGCGCGAACAAACGCCGGGCGCCGGCAAAAAATTCCGTGATCGCCGAGCGCAAATCCGAAAAGGTTTACCCCAAGATTCCCGAGCGAATCGCTGACCCGATAAATCCATTCGCGTCGCGGATAACGCAGCCGGAAACATCCGCCGGCCATGCGATCGTCTTCGAGCGCCGCCTGAATTTTCTCGATCGCTCTCGCCGGCAGGCGCAGATCCGCGTGGAGAAACCACACGACAGCGCCGGTCGCAATCTCGGCGCCGGCATTCATCTGCGCTGCCCGTCCGCGCGGTGCGCTGAAGACGCGGTCCGCGAGCGGGCCCGCCATCGTCACAGTCTGGTCCGTGCTTCCTCCATCGACGACGATGATTTCGACGGCGGGGCGGAGAGTCTCCAGATGACGCAAAAGGGGACCGATGAGTGCAGCCTCGTTCAAGACCGGCACGACGATGGAAACAAATGGCGTCTCCGCTTTCGTCAGCACGGGGGAACGATACAGCCGAATCGTGCCTGAGAAACAGCGGCGTCTCCCCGGTTGACCCGGCCCACATTCGGGCTACTATTCCGTCCCCCCTTTCTGGGCTGCCGGGCGTAAGGAGCGCCTTCGGGTTAGCCAGAAAAGCGGCGCCAGCGCCGCGTGCAGTAAAAACTCACCCTTATGTTAATGCAGGATTTGCTTGCGAAGTCGTACCGCGACTTCAAGGAAGGTAGCATCGTCAAAGGACGCGTTCTCGAGATTCGCCCGCGGGAAGTCCTGGTCGACATCGGCTACAAATCGGAGGGCGTCATTCCCTCCTCCGAGTTCGAAGATATCGAATCGATGGAAGTGGGCGACGAAGTGGAAGTGCTCCTCGAGCGCCTCGAAAACGATGAGGGCATGGTCGTGCTCTCGAAGGAGAAGGCGGCTTACCGGCAGAATTGGAACAAGATCGCGCAGGTCTTTGCTGGTGACGGATTGATCAAGGGCAAGGTGAAGTCGGTCGTGAAGGGCGGATTGATGGTGAACATCGGCGTGGAAGCATTCCTGCCGGCGTCCCAGATCGACATTATTCCGCCGAAAGATTTGCAGCAGTTCGTCGGCAACACCTACGACTTCAAGATCGTCAAGATCAACGACGACCGGAAGAACGTGGTGCTCAGCCGGCGCGAATTGATTGAGCAGGAGCGGAGCGAGAAGCGCCAGAAATTCCTCGAAGGCGTAAAGGTCGGCGATCGCGTCCAGGGCACGGTGAAAAACCTGACCGACTTCGGGGCGTTCATCGACCTCGACGGAATGGACGGGTTGCTTCACATCACCGACATGACCTGGGGCCGGCTCGGACATCCGAGCGAGCTGCTCAAGGTCGGCCAGCCGCTCGAAGTGGTCGTGCTCGACATTAACAAGGAGAAAGAGCGGGTCTCGTTAGGCCTGAAGCAGACCCAGAAAAATCCGTGGGACCAGATCGAAGAACGGTTCCCGGCGGGTCAGCATGTCAAAGGCAAGATCACGAACCTGGTGCCGTACGGCGCTTTCGTGGAACTCGAGGAAGGCGTCGAAGGTCTCATTCACGTTTCCGAATTGTCGTGGACGAAACGCATCATGCGTCCGTCCGATATCCTGACTCAGGGTCAGGAGGTCGAAGCGGTCGTGCTCGGCGTGAACAAGGAAGAGCAGAAGATCTCGTTAGGCCTGCGCCAGCTCGAGGCGAATCCGTGGGATGAGATCGAGAAGAAATTCACGATCGGCAGCCACGTGAAAGGCGCGATCCGCAACATGACCGCGTATGGCGCGTTCGTGGAATTGGAAGACGGCATCGATGGCATGATCCACGTTTCCGATTTGAGCTGGACCCGGAAGATCAATCACCCGAGCGAAGTCTTTAAAAAGAACGACGAAGTGGAAGCGGTCGTGATCGACATCGACAAGGTGAACCAGCGGATCAGCCTCGGCATTAAACAGCTGAGCGAAGATCCGTGGAAAGAGATCGATTCGAAATACAAGATCGGCGATCTCGTTAAGGGCAAGGTCACGAAGCTGGCGAGCTTCGGTGCGTTCGTGCAATTGCAGGACGACATCGACGGGCTCGTCCACATTTCCCAGCTCAGTGAAGATCACGTCGCGAAAGTGAAGGACGTGCTCAAGGTCGGGCAGGAAGTGGAAGCCCGTGTCATCAAGGTGGACAAGGTCGAGCGGCGGATCGGTCTCTCGATTAAGGCAGCGAATTATTCCGAGGAAGAGCTCAAGCGCGAATCGGAAGCGTTCGACAACCTGCGACCCGGCGAAGACATGGTCGGCCTCGAGAAAGCGTTCGAAGCCGCCGAGGAAGATTATCGGCCCGGCGAAGGGAAGAAGAAGTAGGGCGACGATCGAACGTCGTTCGACATCAAGGAACGGCGGTTTATCCCGCGACTGCGGGACCGACGGCGGCTAAAGCCGCCGCTTCTTGAGTGTATTGTCGTCCTGAGCGTAGCGAAGGATCTCTGAATATTTCTGTGCGGACCGAGCGCGGAAATGGTCAGAGATGTTTCGCTTCGCTCAACATGACAGGGGCGGGCGATGGAGCCGAACCGTGAGCAAACAAAACGCCTCCGCCCAAACGGACGGAGGCGTTAGATACTTCGCTTCGATCGAGAGCCGTTTAGTCGCGATCCATTTCGAAGACCTCAACTAGCGCGATACCGGTCCCGCCATTAGCGCCGGTAACCACGGTCGTGTAATCACCGGGCTCGAGCCGGATCAGGACCGCCGATTCCTTCGGGTCGTTCGGCGGAAGGGTCGTCGCGACGATCTCATTCGCGTTAGGCGCGGACTGCCAGTTGTCGTTTTCCCGCAACAGCGTCTGGTGCTGGAACAACTGCAGTTTCGGATCGGCCAGGACCGGGCTTACGCCTGACGCGGTCAACGACGGGCCCATCGCTCGGATCAAGACCATCTTCGGTCCACCGCGAATAATGAACCCGCCGATCAACTGGCCCATGCCGGTGTTCACGAACCCGCGCGTCGAGATGTTCGCGAGATGATTGAAGCTCGACTCCTGTCCGCCGCGGAACGTGTAAACGGTCCCGTTCCAAGTGAACGAACCGAAGATCACGCCATGGCTGAAGGTCAGATTGCCAGTGATGGCTTCACCGCTCACCAACGTAACGGTAAACGTGGCCGTAATACTTGGACTGTTGGCGTCTTCATTGTCGTCTTGATCATCATCGACGTCCTGATCTGGACTGGCCGTGGGCGTTGCTGTCGGACTTGCCGTAGCCGTAGCCGTAGCGGTAGGACTCGCGGACGGCGTGGCTGTCGGTGTAGCCGTTGGACTCGCGGTCGGAGTCGGAGACGCGTTCGACGTAATCGTGATGGTGCCGAAGCCGCCGATTGTGTTCGTGCCGTGTTTACCCGTCAGGAAAATATTACCCTGCGAATCGATCAGGATCTTCGTCTCGATGTTCCCGGCCGAACTCTGCGCCGGTGCCGAGTATCGTCCCGCGATACTTTCCGTTGGACCAAATGCCGGGACCAGATTTGCCGTGATCGTCTGGTTTAGAAACGTGGCGCTAATGGAGTTCGCGCCGATCGTGCCCGTAATTGTCTGGTGGTCACCGGTATGCAGCGTAAATTTGCCGTCGTTCCCCGCGCCGCCACCCGCGAATCCACTCTGCTTCCCCGTGACGTCGAAGAAATAGGCTGAGATCGCGTGATTGCCCTGAACGAAGAACACGATCTTGCCGCCGCCGGCCAAATCGCCCTCGTAGAATCCTCTTTTACTCTCCTCCGCAAATGCCGGCAGCACGAGTGCGACCAGCAGCGTGAGGATGTGAATGCTTCTTGTAACTAATCTTTTCATTTTACCCCTTTTTTACCCTTTGTTTGCGTTGTTCCCCAGAAAGGATACGGCATCTGGCTGTTTTCGGCCGTGCATCTGACCCGAGTATTTTTCGAGCGTCTTCGCGGCTCTTCGCCGCGTGGAACTTAGCGCCGAAAAATATTCCTCGGCCTACTTGCCGAGCTCGTAGAGGTATTCCACAAACGACATCACAGCGCCGTCGAATCCCTGGATCTTCGGGTTCGCGGACTCGATCACGTAATATTCATCCGGGGCATGCGCGCCGCTGCCGTGGCCGAGACCGAAATGTCCTGAGGCGAGCTTCAACGGCTCGCCGGTAAACACGAAACCCGGATACGATCCGGCATTGCGCGGCCACATCACCGGCTCGATCCCGGCGCGCTTCAGCACCGCGATCTGCGCTTGAATCAACGGCGCGCTCGCCACGGTCTGCGTCGGATCGTAGCCGCCGCTCATGTTCACTTCGATGTCGCCGAAACCGCGCTTGGCTAGGTGCGCCTTGATCGCCGGCACCACGTCGGCCGCTTTCATGTCGGGCACCAACCGGAAATCCATTTTCGCCACGGCCTTGTGCGGCAGCACTGTCTTCCCGCCCGGACCGGTGTAACCGCCCACCAGCCCTTCAATGTTCGCGGTGGGCGTCGATTCCAGCCGGATGTTCGCCTGCTCCCACGGCAGATCGTTGGTCCAATGCTGCACGCTCAATTGCTTCTTCGATTGCGCCTCGCTGCGAATCTTCGACGCGGCCGCGATCATCTTCTTTTCCTCGTCGCTGATCGGACGCGGCTTTGGATAATTATCGATCGCGATCTCGTTACTATCTTCCGAGACCAGGGTGTTGAGCGCTTTCACCAAATGCCAGGCCGGACTATCGACCATCGCTTTCAGTGACGAATGAATGTCCTTCCCCGGTCCGCGTCCCCATTTTTCACCGGTCGAAACCAATTCCAGCTCAACCACGCCCTTCGCCCCCAGGCTCACCGTGACAATGCCGTCGAGATCCTGCATCGATGACGGCATGAAAACGCCCCCCGTTTTCGCGAGCGCCGCCTGCACCTCGGGCTTGTGCACGAGCTGGCCAATGTGCGGCGAACCAATTTCTTCCTCGCCTTCCGCGACCATCACCAGATTCACCGGCATTTTTTTGCCAGCGCCCTTGATCGCATGCAACGCCGCCAGGAACGCCGATTCCGGTCCTTTTTGATTCACCGCGCCGCGACCGACGATCGCCTTTCCTAATCCCGGCTTATCGACAAGCGCCGCATCCAAAGGAGGCGAAGTCCATTCCTTGGGATCGAATTGCTTCACGTCATACATGAAATAAAGCCCGACCGTTTTCTTCGCGCCGGCATCGAGGGTCGCAAAGACGCCCGGCTTACCGTCCGTTTGAATCACCGTCGCTTGCTGGAACCCCGCATCCTTCGCCAGCTTTGCCATGTACTCCGCGCCCTCGGCGGAATTCAGATTCTCGGCCGCAATCGACGGCAGCTTGATCCAATCCTGCAATCGTTTCACGGCTTCGTCGTGGCGTTTCGTGATCTCGGCCCTGATTGGACCGAGATCCTCAGCGGCTGCGGCGGAAAATGAAGTCGCGAGCGCGACGAAGACGACAAGCGGAAAGCGGCGGTACGTGCTCATTGAATACCTCTCACGGAGGTCACAGAGGATCACAAAGGATTTTTTTTGGTCGAGCTGCGCGCTTCTGTAGACGCCGCCCTGTGGGCGGCGTGGGTATGCGCTCTACCTACATCAACTCCGCTCCCACGTTTCGCACAGCGAAGCGGCTACAGAAGAGCCCTAAAATTCAGCGCTGCCCGGCGTGCGGGCGAAGGGAATCACGTCGCGAATGTTTGATACGCCGGTGACGAGCATCAGCATCCGCTCGAAGCCGAGGCCGAAGCCGGCATGCGGGACGGTGCCGTAGCGGCGCAGATCCAGATACCATTTGTAATCGGCCAGATCCATTTGGTGGCGGCGCATGTTTTCTTCCAGCACCTCGAGCCGCTCCTCGCGCTGGCTGCCGCCGACGATCTCGCCGATCCCCGGCACGAGCACATCCATCGCAGTCACGGTTTTCCCGTCGTCGTTCAGCCGCATGTAGAACGGCTTTATCTCCTTCGGATAATTGAAAACCGTCACGGGACATTTGAAGTGTTTCTCGGTGAGCCAGCGCTCGTGTTCCGATTGGAGATTGGCGCCGTATGCGACGGGGAATTCGAACTTCTCGCCGCTCGTCTTCAGCAGCTCGACTGCGTCCGCATAAGTGATCCGTTGGAACGGCCGCTCGATGACGAAATCGAGCCGTGCCATCAGCTCCTTGTCGACGAACTTCGAGAACAAACCGAGGTCTTCGGCGCAATGCGACTTGATGTCGCGAATGAGATATTTCACGGTTTCTTCGGCGAGATCCATGTTGCCGTTCAGATCGGTGAACGCCATTTCCGGCTCGATCATCCAGAATTCGTTCGCGTGCCGGGACGTGTTTGAATTCTCAGCGCGGAACGTCGGGCCGAACGTGTAAACCTTCGTCAGCGCGCAAGCGAACGCCTCTGCTTCGAGTTGGCCGCTGACGGTGAGGTAAGTCGAACGCGCGAAAAAGTCCTTCGCGTAATCGATCGAGCCGTCGTCGCGCCGCGGCGGCTGCTTTAAATCGAGCGAAGTGACTCGGAAGAGTTCGCCCGCTCCCTCGCAATCGCTGCCGGTGATGATCGGCGTGTGGACGTAAACGAACCCGTGTTCCTGGAAAAATTGGTGAATCGCGAATGCGAGCCGGCTGCGAACGCGGAACACAGCGCCGAACAAATTTGAGCGCGGCCGCAGGTGCGAGATCTCGCGGAGGAATTCCGGCGTGTGGCCTTTCTTCTGGAGCGGATAGCTCTCGTCCGACGCGCCGACGATTTCGATTTGGTTCGCAACAACTTCCCACGCCTGACCCTTTCCCTGCGACGCTACGAGATCACCCCGCACCACAATCGACGCTCCCGTCTGCAAACGCTGGACGTCCGCATAATTCTCAAGCCCACTTTTCGCGATGATCTGAAGACTGCGCAGACATGATCCGTCATTCAGCTCGATGAACGAAAAATCCTTCGAATCGCGGCGGGTGCGCACCCAGCCCTGGACCTGGACGCCAGACATCGGCGCGGTCCTGGCGAGCGCAGCTTTGACGGAAATGGGCGCGGACATGGGGTAAAAGGTTGCCGGTAGTTCAGCGTTCGACAAGCGCCGAAAGCTCCAAGCTCCAAGCACCAAGCTCCAGAGAAGCACCAAATCCCAAACACCAATCGAACGTCGCGGAGCAATTTGGAGCTTAATGTTTGGAATTTCTCTGGAGCTTGGTGCTTGGAATTTGGAGCTTTCGGCGTCCGCAATTCCGCCTACGGTGTGCGCTTCGTTTATGGCGGAACGCCGACTCATTCTGTGGGACATCGACATGACGCTCGTGAATACCGGGGCGGCGGGTCAGCACGCGCTCGTTCGCGCTACGATCGAATGGTTTGGCGGCGAGGGAGAGTTAAGCGGCGTTGAAATCGCAGGTCGCACCGATCGCGCGATTGCGCATCAGATCATGGAAAAATACGGCAAACCCGCGACCCGCGAGAACGTGGATGCGTTTCTCGACCGTTACGTGGCGCTGTTGCCGGAAGAATTGCCGAAACGCAACGGCCGCGTCCTCCCTGGGATTCGCGAAATATTGGAAGACCTGGCGCGGCAGCCGGACAAGACGATGGGATTGCTCACGGGAAATCTGGAACGCGGGGCGCAGTTGAAGCTCGGGCATTACGATCTCTGGCATTTCTTTCCGTTCGGCGCCTTTGCCGACGATCATCACGATCGCAATGCGCTTGGTCCGTGCGCCGTTCGACGCGCGGTTGCGCATGCCGGTTTCGATTTTCGTCCGGAACAGGTGGACGTCGTCGGCGATACTGGACACGACATTGCCTGCGGAAAAGCTTTCGGCGCGCGGACGATCGCGGTCGCGACCGGCTCATGGTCCCGCGAGCGGCTGGCGGAATATGAGCCGGACTTTCTCTTTGATGATCTGGCGAAGGTGAACGAAGTGAAACGGAAGCTCGGCTGGTGACGGCCGGGAGAGCAACGGTTTGCGAACCTTAACCGTATGAGTTTGCCCGACGCCCCGAATGTTCTGCCGCTGGAAGGCGAGATCGATCTGCATGTTTCGCCGCGAATCTCGGCATCGCTCGGGGCGATGATCGAGCAAAAGCCGCAACGGGTCGTGGTCGACCTTTCGAAAGTGTCTTACATCGACAGCTCAGGGCTGGCGGTGTTGATCGAGGGAATGCAGAACGTGGAGGCGTACGGCGGGAAATTTATTTTGGCTGGCATCCAGGAAAACGTGAAGCCGATCTTCGAAATCGCGCGGCTCGACCAGGTCTTCATAATTTTCCCTCACGTCGACGCGGCGCTGGCCGCGAGCTGATTTTTGCTGCGTCGCGCAGCCCCCAGGGAACGGCGGTTTACAAACCGCCGACGGAACAGAGGGCGGTTTGGAAAGCGCCCTTCCTTGTAGAATCGCGTGTCACGTCGCGGCAGAAATACTCAAAACCTGCAACGTCTCGCTAACATTTCGGGAGATATCGAATTGCGCGGCGAGCGCTCGATTATCCGTCATCGCTTGCTGACGCCGCGCCGGATCCGACCAAAACTGAAGTGCGGCGCGGAGGGCGCTGACGTTCCGCGGGTCATCGATAACGGTGCCATGCCGGCCGTTCTCGATGATCTCGGAGAAACCGTTGGCTTTCGTCGTGATCACAGGCAATCCGGCGGCGAGTGCTTCGAGACAGGCGTTTGAAAACGGGTCGTAAATGGTCGGCAGCAGAAAAATGTCGGCGGCACGATAAAGCGAAGGCATATCACGAACGACTCCGAGAAACTCGGTTTGCGACGACGAGAATTTTCCGGTCTCGCCCCGGCCGGCAACGAGCAACTTCATTTTGCCCTTCTGCGCTTCGACCGCTTCGATCGCGAATTGCAAACCCTTTCGTTCCCAGCCTGACCCTGCAAACAAAACCACAATCTCGTCGCGAGTCGTGGCCGGCTCTCCTTCGTCGCGAAACGATTCCAGCGGGACGCCATTGTAGACGACATCGATCCGATCCGCGGGATATCCATGGAAGCTCGCAATCTCCTCCTTCACCATTTGGGAGTTCGCGATCACGCGACGGGCGCGCCGATTCGCGAAGAGCGATTCTTCCAGATCAAGCGCGGCGGAATGTTTGCGGTTAAAGAAACGGCTGAATTTTTGGAAGCGGCCACCAATTTCAGCGCGCCGTTGCAGCCAGGCGCGGTGAACGCCATCGCCTGCGCGATAAACATCGCACCGCCAGACGCGTTCGAGGCTCAGCAAAACGTCGCACTTCTCGCGCGAAACTTTTTCCAATTCATCCGCAAACGCGATCGCCGACTTCGCTTTCAACTGCACGATCGGGCCGAAACTCCATTCTTCGGCGGGCCAATCACCCGCCGTAAAGAGCACGACGCCGCGGCCGGTCGCCGCCACTCCGGCCCCCAGCCTTTTCAAATAGGCCTCGGCGCCGCCGGAAGAATAGCCGCGCCGGACGAATCCTATGGTAAGCTCGTTGGGTCCGCTGCCGGACTGGCAGTTGAAAGAAGGCATGGAACTTTACTTGGCTGGGAACGCCACAATACTTGTTAGCCGATGGTGGGTGAAACTCTAAACGCCCCTCCGATTTCGCACGCTGTCTCACGCGAGCCAGAGCGGGTTTTGCCGAGGCATTTGCTCTACTCGATCTTTGCCCGGATCGGCGGATCCGGTCTGGATACAGATGCGTTCGAAACTCTGCGCGCATCGCATCGCGGCGGTTTTCTGGGCCGGGCCATCGCTTATGACAACCGGCAGACGGAAATCCCGGCCCGCCTTATTTATTCGCTCCGCTGGCACCCGGTGCGGCTCATCTCGTTCCTCGACCGGCCGTATTATTACGGGGCGAAAAAGAAGTACCTCGATTGGGTCGCGGCGCGACACCTCGCCACTGGACGTTACGATCTTTTCCACAGTTGGTCGGGGGACTGCCTGCAATCATTGCGCGTCGCCAGGAAACTCGGGGTCCCTTCCATCGTGGAAATCCCAACGTGGCATCGCGATCGGGGGAAGGTCGGCGACCGAGCGCCGTCGTCCACCACGAATCCGTCTCGAAACTGGAAGGAGAACCTCCTTCAAACCCGCGAACGGTTCATCGAAGAGTACGACCTGGCGGACGTGCTTTTCGTTCTGTCCCAAAAAGCGGCCGACACTTTCCGCGTCCAGGGCTTCTCGGAAGACAAACTTTATTATCTACCCCGCGGGGTGGACATCGAGCGGTTCAAGCCCGGACCGCGTCCGCCGATTTTCCGCGCGGTCTTTTCCGGAGCGCTCATCGAACGCAAAGGAATCCATCATTTGCTCGAAGCCTGGCATCGTCTCGACTTAAAGGATGCCGAGCTCTGGCTCGTCGGCGCGGTCCATGACGAAGCCAAACCGCACCTGAAAAAATTCTGGCGCGACAACATCAAGGTCGTCGGTTTCAAGCGCGACGTGGAAAATTATTTGAACCAGGGAACGGTGCACGTTTTCCCATCGCAATGCGAAGGGAGCGCGAAGGTGGTCTACGAGGCGGCGGCGTGCGGGCTGCCGCAAATCACGACGCGCGAGGCCGGTGACGTCGTGAATGACGGCGTGGAAGGAATCATTATTCAGCCCGGCAACGTCGGCGAACTGGCGGCCGCGATTCTGGAATTGTATCGGCATCCGGAGACAGTCGAACGGATGAGCGAAGCCGCCCGGCGCCGCGTCGTGGACAACTTTACCTGGGATCATTTCCGCATCCGGCTCCTGATTGCGTATGAGAAGGCGATGCGGATGAAACGTTAACTATCTTCGGAATCGTGCTCGTGCTCCTGCTCGTGATCGATCCCCTGCCAGCCCGATTACGATTACGATTACGAGCAGGAGCACGAGTGGAATGAACATTCTTCTCATTCAGCTCAAGCGGATCGGGGACCTGATTCTCACCACCCCCGCGATCGCCGCCCTTCGCGACAAATTTCCACGCGCGTCGATTTCCCTCGTCGTCTCCCCGGCCGTTAAGGAATTGCTGCCGGCGATTACCGGCATCGACAAAGTCTTCGAGGTCCGCGGCAAAACCGATGACGCGCTCGACTGGATCGCGCTTTCCCTCGGCAAATTCGATTACTGCCTCGACTTTACCAGGAACGATCGATCCGCATTCCTCACCTTTCTTTCCGGCGCGCGGAAACGAATCACGTCCGACCATCCGAAGCTGCGGACGAAACTGCGAGCGCGCAGCTACAACGAATTCGTCGAGGCGCCGGTCGGATTTCTCCACACGGTCGATTATCACCTCGCGCTCCTGAAGCCGCTCGGGATCGAGAACGCTTCCCGGGCGATCCGGCTCGAATTGCCCGAGGAATCGGTGATCAAAGCCGACCAGTTCCTGCACGCGGCAAAGGTCGGTCTCGACTTTGTTTGCTTTCATCCGGGATCGGCCCGCGCGGAGAAATTCTGGGAAGCGAACTGCTGGGCGGAGGTCATCGATCATTGCGCTCGCGAAACCGGAATGCCCTGCGTCTTGACCGGCGGCCGTTCGCCGATCGAGCAGGCGCAGATCGCCGCCATCAAAGCCGCGGCGAAATCGAACCCGATCGATCTTTCGGGAAAAACAAATCTGCTCATCCTCGCCGCGCTCGTCCGCAAAGCCCGGCTCCTCGTTACAGTCGATTCCGCCCCGATGCATTTCGCCGCTGCCTGGAACACGCCGCAGGTCGTCCTTTTCGGGCCGACGAACCCCTTTCATTGGCATCCCCGGTCCGAATCGGCCATCGTTCTTCTGGGTGGAAACGACGGTCCAATGACTGAATTCGACCCGAAACAGCGGGCCGTCCCCATGAACCAAATCTCGACTCAGACGGTGATCGATGCTATGGAAGCGCTGCTGTCGGCTCCGGCGGCCCGTGCCCTATGAGTGAACCGCAAGCCGCACCTAAAAAACCTTCTTTTTGGCAGACCCTGCGCACCGGCTGGGTGCCGTACAAGCGCCTCTACAGCTACGTGAAGCCGTATCGCTGGCGGTTCGTGCTGGGCTTAGTCCTGGGCTTTGGCTTCGGTGTCATCAGCAACGGCGCGATGCCGCTGGTGATCGGCAAAGTGACCGGCGCCGTTTTCCAAGGAGGCACTCCGACGGCCCAGCAATTCGTCTCCGACCACGGCATTCTGGAAAAAGGTCCCGGGATCAAGGGCATTCTCCTCACCTGTCTGCTCATTCCTCTTGTGATGGGTGGCCGCAGCCTGTGCGCCTACGGCAATGCCGTCATGATGCAGTGGGTGAGCAATCGGGTCGTGACCGACGTCCGCAATGAGCTCTTCACGAAAATGGTCCGGCACTCGATGGATTTCTTTAACAAGATGCGCTCCGGCTTTCTCATGTCGCGCATTACCAACGACACTCGCGGCATGCAGATGGCGCTCACCACCGTGAGCAGCGACCTGTTCAAGCAGCCGGTCGCAATTGTGAGCGGCATCGTGGTCCTGCTCTACATGGATTGGAAATTCACCCTGGTGACTTTGGTGCTGTTTCCCGTCTGTCTG
>DASQPH010000029.1:0-18219 GCA_035644055.1 Chthoniobacterales bacterium | reverse complement strand
ATACGGAAACTTTTCCGCCAGAAGTGCATCGATCGGCGTTTCGGTGTTGATGACGAAGCTGAAAATCTCCGCGAGCACGTCCCCCTTCGGAAAGCGGATTTCCTTCGGATTGATTCCCGCGGCGGCGACCACGGTGTCGATCAGGTCCTTCTGGTCCTCGCGATCCATGATCGTGAACCCGCTCGAATAACCGAGGGCGCTCCCGTGCCGCCGCAGCATCCGGTTGCCGATCGAATGAAACGTTCCGCCCCAGAGTCCGCTGGCATCCACTGGCAACAGGTTTGCGACGCGATCGAGCATTTGCCGCGCGGCTTTGTTCGTGAAAGTCAGCAGCAGGATGTTTCGCGGATCAATCCCGTTCTCCAGGAGGTAGGCGACGCGATAAGTCAGCGTCCGCGTTTTTCCGCTGCCGGCGCCGGCAATTACGAGCAGCGGTCCCGGCGATGCGGTTACGGCCGCAAGCTGCTGCTCGTTCAACTCCGCCGCGTAATCGATGTTGATCGAGGTCGCGTGCGGCGCGCGTTGGAGCGTGTATTCGCGGGACATGGGGCGTAACGCTCCCGTGTCGCCGCACCCTCTTCAATGGAAATCTGGATTTCTGTCGTTCATTTCGGTTTGGGTTTCCATTTTGGTGGAGGTACAACAAAGTGTAGGGAAGAACGCTCGCGACACGGGCACGGTTTCCGCTTGTGATGTGCGCCTATTGTGCGCACAATTAATTATGCCTGCCACAACCGCTCTGAATAAAGCGAAACCAACCGGCAAAGACACACGCTTCTTCGCGCGCGTCTCCTCTGGGGACAAGCGCTTGCTCGAGGAAGCAGCCGCACTCACCGGCCAGTCCGTAGGCGCGTTCGTTATCGCACAGGCGCGTACTGCGGCGTCCGGGTTGCTAGAGGAGCATTCCATCATCAGACTGAGTGTCGAAGAATCGCGCCGGCTCAAGAAAGCTCTTTTCTCTCCGCCACCAAAGCCGAGAGCGGCGATGAAACGGGCATTGAAGCTTTATCGCGAGACAGTCATCAGCGATGTGAATCCCGAGTCCGGAAAAGCTCAGCGACCTGCATCATCAGGATAAACATCCGCTTTTCGTCAAGGCGGTTGAAACCGTGCTTCGTGTAGAACCGTTCCGCTTTCTCATCTTTCGGATCAGTCACGAGCAGCGCAGCGGGAATTTCCGCGATGTAGACGCGGTGGAAGACGTCGTAAAGCAGATGTTCTCCAAGCCCTTTGGATTGCGCGTTCTTTGCGATGGCAAGGCGTCCAAGTAAGACCGCGCCTAATTTTTCGTAGCGCGGGATTTTCTTCTGAATTGCTTTTGAAAATTCTGGCAACGCAGCCATGAAAATGGACTCCGGCGATAGGGTATAGAAACCGAGGACGACGGCGGGTCGATCGGTTGCCGTAACTACCCAGCACCCAGCTGCACGCCGTCGCATGTCCTGTCCGGCTCGCTCGCGCAAGTAATCGTTCAACGCCGCTACGCCGCAATCGAACGCTTGCCGGTCGTGCTTCATTGGGTCAAGCGGCTCGATGATGTAACTGGGACTTGTCACTGGACGGAGGGCGCGGCTGTGTGACGCACCTTTTTCTTCGGCTGCGTTTTCTTCAGGGCGATAAGCGCGTCGATGAGGTTTTTGAGATGGAATTTGTTCGTTTTCGCTTCGCGAAACTCGCGACGCGGGTATTTCTTCACCTCAAGGCTCTGAGCGAGCCGCCGAGCTGTCTTGGCCGATACGGCCATGCGCTTTGCCAGCGTTTTGTAACCAGGATAGGGGCTTCGACGCCCCATTTGTGCTGCATCAGATGGACAACGAACATCGCCTCACCGTGAGTCAAGGGATACGGTTTGAGGCGGTGATAATTCTCGAGGAAGAACGTGCTAATCTGGACGTGTCCGTCCTCTTCAAGTTCTTTGGCCCAACGTTTCGCGAACGGGTATTGTTTTGGCGATGATTGAGCCGACATGTTATACGGTACGCTGCCCCCAACTCTCGCGGCAAATGGGCCGGTTGATTCTTACCCTCTTTGCTTGTTGTTCATCTCTTGTTCTATGTCCTTGTATCTATTCGGTAGACAGTCTTGAGCACACCCCCTGTGCGGAAATGTCTAGCGGACTGGCCGTTTTCGTCCAGACGGTACCTGGACATATTTTCTTCAGCGACAGCGAGCATTCTCAAGAAAGAGCGTTGCCTTTTGGCCCTCAAACATTGGATGAGCCCATCACATTTACTCTGCCGTAACGCTTGATGTCAGCGGAGGGCGCCTCAATTGGCAATCTGCAAGACTGCAGCATTATAGGGTCGGAACGCTCTGCGCTCCCCGTCGTTTTTGGCCGAGTTCTTCGAGCAGCTCAATCTGGATCTGCTGAATTTCGAAGAGCCGATTGTATTGCTTTCGCAGGAGGTGATCGATTTTTTCGTGGAGATGCCTGATCTCCAGTTCGGCTTTCAAGTTGATCTTGTAATCGTTCTCGCCGCGTAACCGGTCCCGCGCTTCGCTTCTGTTCTGGCTCATCATGATGACGGGCGCTTGCAAAGCGGCGAGCGCGGAGAGCACCAGATTCATCAGGATGTACGGGTAGGGATCGAAGGCTTGATTTGCCAAAATAAAACTGTTGACGCCGATCCAGATCAACAGAATCAGACTGAAGACGATGATGAACGTCCAGCTGCCGCCGAAGGCCGCGATCGTATCGGAGAGGCGTTCGCCGAACGTGAGTTTCTTTTCGAACTGTTTGCTGATGTCGCTCGAAAGAATTTCGTGCTGTTGCAGGCTCTCGACGACTTCATTATCGAGCGCCGAGAGCTCCCCGATCTCCTCCTGCAAAACTTCCTTCACGTAATCGCGCCGGAATTTGCCGAGGTCGTCGAAACAGATGAACGATTTCCCGTCCCACTGCGGCGCTTTCTTGTGGATGAATTCCGAGAGCGACGGCCTAACGACTTCGCCAATCGTGCCGTTGCGGGTGGACTTCGTCTGTCCACAGATGAGGCACTGCGCTGTCTCCGGCTTGCCCATGCGATCCTTATAGCGAAGAACCGCGCCCGCTGTCGATGGTTGCGGCGCTAGCGCAAAATCACCGAGCGCGAGGCCGAGCGGCCGTGGTCGTCGAGCGCGGTGAGTTGATACGCGCCCGGCGTCGGTTTCCAGCACAAGACTTCGTGCGCGTCACAGGAACCGAGAAACGTTTTGTCAGCGAACCAGTAGAGTTTTCGCACCCCGGTTTCCGTTTCGGCCCGAAGCGGGATCCCGGGCGTGTTCGCCGGGCTGTGGGAAATCGTCATCTCAGTCGCCGGCAAATTGATCTTCGGCGCGTGGCCGCCGCGCGAGAGGAGTTCATTGTCCATCGTCGGTGCGAAGGGTGGCGGCAATTTCCTCGGCACACCGGCCCGTTCGAAGAGTGCCAGCAAATCGGACGGCCAGAACTCGTAGACCTCGCGTTTGAGCGTTCGCGTTCCGTCATCCTGCGCTACGCGCAAACCGGTCGACGCGTCGACGAGCACTTCGCGGTGAACGTCGCAGGTCGCGATCGGAGAAATGCCCGGGATGAACCAACTCTCGGTCCGATGCGGGCAAAATGCCGTCGGCAACTGGCCCGACACGGCGCAGAACTCGACTCGCTTCAGGTTCAACTCGGGCGCCGGCAAATGCGGCTGCGGTCGCGACGGCTCCATCGCGCGCAATCCGTCGATCATTTGGAAGAGAAGGGGCGCGGCGGCAGTACGCCCGATGAACGCGGCATTTCTTTTGCCATCAAAATTTCCGATCCAAACCGCGAGGACGTAATGGTCGAAGACCGCGACAGACCAGGCATCGCGGAATCCGTGCGAGGTCCCGGTTTTCCAAAAGACCGGTGCATAACGATTCGAATCGGCGTTCGTTAGGCCGGGCCGCGGAATCTGGCCGAGCATGTCGAGAGTGAGAAAGGCGGCTTCAGGACTGACGACGCGGACGCTTTTCCCGGTGGGTTCGTTCTGCGATCGTCGCAGGGCCTGGAGGCGGCCGCCATTCGCCAGCGCCGCGTAAAGGCGCACCAGATCTTCCATCGTTACTTCCGCGCCGCCGAGCGGAAGCGACAGACCGTAGAACGACGCCGGTTTCGGCAAAGAGACTTCGGCGTCGCGCAGAAATTCGTAGAAGGTCGGATGGGCCAGGTCAGACGCGAGCGTGACGGCCGGGACATTCCGGCTTCGCGCGAGTGCGTCACAGGCTCGGATCGGCCCGAGAAATTCGCGGTCGAAGTTCTCCGGGTTGTAATCGCCAAAGGTGTGCGGCGCGTCCTTCAGCAACGAGAGCGGATGAATTTTTCCCTGGTCCAGGGCGAGCGCGTAAACGAACGGCTTCAACGCCGAACCGGGAGATCGCGGCCGGCGCGTTCCATCGACCTGGCCGTGAATCTCCGCGTTCGAAAAATCCGACGAGCCAATCTGCGCCAGGACTTCCATCGTTTTGAAATCGATCAACAGCGCGGCGGCGTTCACGATTCCGCGATCGCGGTTCTGTGCGATGTAATCGTTCACCCGCTTCTCGAGCGTTTGCTGGAAGGACAAATCGAGCGTCGTGGCGATGTCCGTCGCGGTTGTTCGGGTTTCGAGAATCTGTTGGACGAAATGCGGCGCGGTCAGTTGTCGACGCGGGCGCGCTTCCGCGCGGAAGGTGAGGGCCGGCGTCTCTTTCGTGGTCGATTTCAAATACCAGCGCTGTTGCGCATTGGTCACTCGGGCATTTTCGGCGCCGGCAATCAAGGCGCGCCGCGTCGGGCTTTGCGGAATGACGCTCAATGCGACCGCTTCCGCCGAAGTCACCCGCGCCGCGCTTTTCGAGAAATAGATTTCACTGGCCGCACCGCCGCCTTCGATATTCCGGCCGTAGGGCGCGAGATTCAGATACGCCTCCAGGATTTGCGCCTTCGAATAATGGCGTTCGAGCTCGAGCGCGTAAACGATCTGTCGCAGCTTTCCCGCGACCGTCCGCGTTTGAAGATGATAACGCAGCCGCGCGAGCTGCATCGTAATCGTGGACGCGCCTGCGTGCGTCCCGCGCGAGAACGTCAGGTTCCACGTCGCGCGCAGGAGCGAGACCGGATTTACGCCAGGATGTTTCCCGTAATATTTGTCCTCGAACCGCAACGTCGCGCTGATCAGTTCCGGCGAAATTTCCTTCAACGGCGTCCAGATCCGATATTTCTGATCCGCCGTCAGCGTCACTCGGAGAACGTTGCCGCTTCGGTCGCGGACACGTGTCGAGAAGTCGATTCCGTCCAACAGCGGCGGCTTCGGTAACGCCAGCCAAATCGCCGCGACCAGCATCGCGAAGAAGACGCCGCGACGGATCCAACGATTACGTGCGGAGGTCTTCACTTATTTCGTGACGCTAATTTTCCCGCCGAGACCGCGTCCCTTCATGTTGCGGTCGTACATCGATTCCGCGAAAACCGGCGGCACGACGAACGTTCCACGGTTATTCGACTTGATCTGGTAGGTGATCTCGAGCGTCTCGGTCGGGACCGTGGCATAAAAGATCGCGCGATCTTCGCGGACATCGACGTAATCCACGCCCTTGATTTCGGAAACGCCTGGCGTCAGCGAGGAGCTAACCACTTCGAATCCGCCCGGCAGGAGATCGATGAGAGCGACGTTGCTGATCCATTCCTTTCGCAGACTGCGAATCCGCAGCCGAACCGTGAGCACTTCGCCCAGCCGCGTGTTCGTGACAGGGTTGTTCGATTTGTCGAGCACTTCGCGATAGACTTCGAGCCCCTCTGTGATCGGTTTATCCGAGAGCTTGCGATCGAAGCCTGCCTCAATGACCTGGTAATATGCGCCCGGCGGATTGAGCGCTGTCGGTGTCCGGAAACGAAGTGCCGCGGCGTCAGCAGAGAAGTTCGTCCGCTGCAAGAGTTTCGTCCCGCTCACGAGGACCTTTTCCTTTTTCGCTTTGTCGAGTTCCACGATGCTGAGCTCCGGCGGACGCTGCGCGACGACGCGCGCGTACGATTTCAGCGCCAGAACCGCATAGGCTGCCGACAACGTGTTGAATTGTCCTTCGCCGATCGGCTTCAGCACCTTTTCAAACTCGATCGCGGGCAGCTTCTTCAATCGATCCGGAAATTCCCGCGCAAGAATCGCGACGTATTGCGAATCGGCGCCGAGCGGTTGATAGAAATCATTCAGCTGTTTCTTGTCGAACTGGCCGAGCTTATAAGCGGCGATCAACTTGGTCGCCTCGTCCTCCTTTTTCAGGATGTGGAGCGCGCCCGCCAGATAAGCGCCGGTCAGGTCGCTCTTCCATTCCTTGGCGTGATTCTTGTCCAGGTAATCGCGCAGGTTGATGATGTAGTTGGTGGTCACCACGCCCTCCCGGCTCAGCAGATAAATCGCGTAAGCGATCCGGCGCGCGTCATCGAGGTCCTGCGGTTCCTTCGCCACCATCACCTGCAGATTGCGCAGGCCGCTCGCGAACATTTCCGCCGGCGGCGCGAACCCGGCCGCCTTCGCTTCGATCAGGAAATGCATCGCGTACGGCGACATGAAACTGATCTCCGCGCCTTTTTCCGGTGCCCAATAACCGAAAGCGCCCTGGTCGTTTTGTCGCCGTCGCAGGACCGCGAAGACGTTCTCCAGCTGCGCCGCCACTTCCGGTTTCGACAGACCGAAGTCCGCTTCATCAGCGAGAGCGAGCCGGCAAAACGCAGCGCTCGTGATCTGCTCGCTGCAACCGTGCGGGAAATCCTTCAGGTAAGCATCGAGCCCATTCGCGAGGCCGAGCGGCAGCGCGGAAACGGCGGCCGTTAGTTTGCGAAACTCCGGATACATCTCGCGCGTGACCGGAACGTCGACGCTGTTCTTCGTAAAACTGCTGCTCCGGACCTGAACCATGAACGTGGTCGGCGGACGGACGCTGAGCGTGGAACGAAGCTTGGATTCCTTCCCGCCATTGCTCGCTATGAACGTGATCGTTCCCGAGCCGAGTTTGTCGTTTACCTTGACCGAGAACGTTGTCGTTTGCTCGCGCCCTTCCGCGATTCGCAATGTCTGCGACGGACCTTTCACGATTTGCAGATGCTCGGAAACTTCCGCGCGAATCTGCACGTCCGCGTTTTCGCCGGAGCCTTCGACATTGTTCGCAACCGTGACGCCGACTTCGAATTCATCGCCGGGCGCGGCCAGGACCGGCACGCTCGGCGTGATCACGAACGGCCCGCGCACGAGCGGATTCTTCTCCGCGGCCCCGGTTGTGTCATCGGCGACCGCCACGGCCATCACGGTCAGCGTCCCCGCGAAATAGTCGGGGACATTGTAAACGACTTCACGCTGCGTCGGATCGGCGTCGATGATTCCCGACCAGAAGACGACCGGCTTTTCCGTTACGCGTTTAAACGGATTGAGTTGTTTCGGATTATCGCCGTCGCCGCCGAATGCTGAGAGCGAACGCAGGATCGAGAACTCCGGCATGATCAGGTCGACGATCTGCGCGGTTTCCACACCGAGCGCGCATTTGCGGAAGAAGAATCCGAGCGGATCCGGCAGCTTGTAATTGCTCACCTGGAGAATGCCCTGGTCGACGGCGAACACGACGATCTTCGAAGGCCGATCGGTTTTGTATTTGATGTGGAGCGATTCGCCGGGTTTCGCGATTGCCGGAGTATCCAGTTCCACTTTCAATCGACGCTTTTCGATATTCGCGGTGAAAGGAACGACTCCGTAGCTCAGCGGGCTGGTGAAGATTTCCTTCGAATCGAGCGCGCGAATCAGCGCGACGTTGATATAGCCGCTCCCTTCAAATCCATCCGGCACCTTGATTTTCTGGACGGAGCTGGCCGCATCGGTCTTGAACCAGACCTGCGCGTAAACTTTGTCGCGCTCGATCGTGATCAGGCCGCTGCCGGCGTACGGGGCCGTGATGCTGATCTCGACTTCTTCGCCGGTGTTGTATTGCGGTTTCGACAACTTCACCTGGAGCTCAGAATTCTTGTCGAGCGCGCGCTTCACAATTCCGCGGCCGACCACGGAGAACCGGACGCGACTGACTTTGCGGTCATCCTTGTCCCGCAGCTCGACGACGTAATCGCCCGGCTCCTCTGTCGGAAGCTGATAACGCAAACCGTTCGCGCTGATCGCGAGCTTCTCGGTTTTCGCGACGCGCTCTTTCAGGACCGACTCGTAAGCGTAACTGCCGTTCTCTTTTTTGGTGACGACGGAGACGTATTCCTGCGCGATCACGTTCAGCGTCAGGTTTTCGAGCGCGATCTTGTTCAGCTTCGAATCGACGGCGACCAGATCGACCGCGCGCGGCGTGCTCGCGCTGATGTATTTCAGATCGCCGTCGCTCTTGTAGCCGACGACGTAAGGCAACGACGAGACCAGCGCCGAAGCCTGGCCGGTGATGCTCCGGCCGCCTTCGCCTTCAAACGCTTCCGCGAAAAAGCGCATCGAATAGGTCGCGTCCGCGAACCGATCGAGCTGCAGATCGAGTTCCGCCTTGCCATCCGCGTCCGTGTTCTGTTCGCCGAGATCGACGGTCTCAGACTGATGCTCCTTCTTCTCGTCGAGCAGTGGATCGTAAAAGCTGTAGTCCTTGAATTCATCGAATGAGAACGAGGCCGGCGAGAGCTCGACCTTGCTCTTGATCCGCCGGTCGCTCGCCGGTGTACCGTAAAGATTCGCAAGCGCGATGGACGCTTTCATTTCCCGCGGATCGACCCAGCCTTTCGGCGAAGTCTTCGAGAGCCGGGTCTCGATCTTCATCCGGTCGGGAAGAAATTCCTTCACGTTCACCGTGGTCGAGCCGAGCAACGTCGAGCGCTGGTTGTTCTTCACCAGGTAGACGTTGATGGAATATTCGCCGGTGGGTGATTCGTAAGCGGTTTTGTAGGTCACCTCCGCAAATCCGCTCGGCGGCAGCGCCATCTTTTTCGTTTGCACCTTCAAATCGCGCGCATCGATCACTTCCGTTTCGATCGGCAAACCAGCCAGCTTTCCGAGCCAGTTCCGTTGTTTGATGACAAACGCGATGTGCATCTCGTCGCCCGGCCGGTAAATCCCGCGCTCGGTGAACACGAATGCATCCAGGTCTTCGGCCAGGACTTTGTTCACGCCGTCGATGTCGAACCGCGAGAAATTCAGCATCCGATCATCACGCGAGTAGGGAATGAAACTGATGTCGTCGCCGAGTCGCGCGACATACACGACGGCTTTGCGTTCGTGCTCATTCTTCTCAACCGACGTGAAGGTCACGCGGCCGTCCGCGAAAGTCTTCGCGCTTTGGACCGCGATCCCGTTCCGGCCGAGAATGTCGACTGTGACGTTTGCGAGCGGCTGACCGGTCTTGATCGAGACAACGAAAACGTCGCTCGTCTGGTCCGCGTTCTTTTTCACCAGCAAACCGAGATCGCTAACGAGAATGAACCGCGTCGTCTTCACGTTCTTGATGAACTTCTTCGCGACCGGGTCCCATCCCCGTGCGGTGATGAAGAACAACCCGCGCTCGCTTCCACCGTCGGCCGGCTTTTGCAAATACTTCGCGAAATCGAACGCGGAATAGTTCGCCTTCCATTTGTTCTGGAGCGCGATCGTCTGGTCCTCGCGGGCGATCCGCGAAATGTTGTCTTGGTCGAACGACGCGTTCTTGAATTCCGGCGCCTGGAATTCGCCCCCGGTCTGGCTGACTAGATGATTGATCTGCGTCGAGAGAACGCGATCGATCTCGAATTTGATCACCGGGACGCCGCGCGATCGGATCGACAACTTGCGCTCCCCGCCGAGCGCGAGCAACCCGCCATCGCCCTGGATCTCGATCTCCTGCGGTAATTCCGCCGGTTCGACGATGTTCGCGTGCTCCTCCGCCAGCTCGTAACCGCTGCGCGCCTTGAGTCCCTTGTCGACGCGAACGTAAAGCTGTCCATCGCCTTCGAGCCGAAATTTGAAATGGTGATCGCGCGCGAATTCCTTCTCCGTCGGGATCGCGGTGAACTTCACGACTGTCGCCTGCTCCAGAATCTCGTCCGTGACTTCGTCGGCATTCGCCCATTTCGTCTCGGATGAATTGTCCGCCTTCGTGTTTTCTTCTTCGTCACTGCCGCTTTCCTCCTCGCTTCTGGCAGTTTCTTTCGACGTGCTTTCCTCGCTCGACTCCGTGGCGTTTTCTTCCGTCGCGCTGTCACTGCTCGATTCTTCCTCGGACGCCTCGGATTTCGGCGCTTCGCGTTTCGGCAACAGATAAATGTGGAGCGCCTTCGCCAATTCCGGCGTCGCGATGTCGCTACTTGTCTCGATGTTCAGGATTTGTTCCGGCTCGCCTTCCTTGTTCCGGACGATGCTGCTGTCGATCGACTTGATCTGGAACGCTGTCGCCTTCGACGGAATCTGCGTCTTTTGTTCGACGGGGTCGTGCAACTGCGCGCCCCCTTGCGCGGTCCGCAGTCCATCAGCCAGCACGAGCTTCATCCAATCTTCTTCGGCCGGCAGAACGACGGGGGAACTGCGGACAAACGCGCGCCGGTTGTGCTCGCCGAACGTGATCGTGAAATGCGGCGCGGGATCGTTAGGCGGGAACACGTTCGCGCCGCCCTGCATGTTGAGCGTGAGAAACTTTTCGATTTGGCCCGGATCGACCGAATGCGTGAGCTCGATGGTCGCCAGGACGCGTTGGATGCCCGGTTCTTTTGCGTCTTCCGACAACGTTACGTCCTTCAAGTCCGCCCGGAACGGCGGTGTGTTCGCGTCGTATTCGAGTTTCTCCATCCGGACGTGGGACGGGAAGAACTCGGGATCGAAGACGACGCGAAACTGTTTGTCGGCCGGCCAATCCTGCGCAGGCGCGAATGAGAGCTTCGTATCGCTGATCCATTTCCAGGCGCCCGCGACCGGCGGATCGAGCCGGACATGAACGAGCGTCGGGTTCTTCAGGTCTTCGAGGCGCGCGGCGGACTCGCTGAACGTGATCGTCAAGGCCGGGAACTTCAGGTCCTTTTCGAGTGGCGTGACCGGGATCGGTGAGACCATCGCAAAAACTTTGTGCGGCTTGGGAAGCCTTTGATACCAGCGCCAGGTCCAGACCGAACCGCTCGCGATCAGGAACACGCCCAGCACGATCACCGCTGCGAGAACGGGATGGGCACGCCGATAGACGTGGGCTCGGGTGAAACCGCGCTGGAGCCAGTAAGGCGGCCGATAGGAAAGTTGGCCGAAAGCCGTGCGAAAAATTTTCCGGATCCACCGCGCCAGCCAGGCGAAGGGTCGTATTAACCACCACCAAAAATTAACCATAAAAAGCGCGTCCTTTTCGGCGCTGACTCAGTGACGGTCAATCGCATGGCTCTTGCACGGGTCGCCGGAGGCTATCGAGCCAACCACACCGGAGGAAGAACGAAATGCTTTTCCGGCTGTGGGATGCAACTTAGGTTAGGCCCATGGAAGAAGCCGAAGTCCCGCTCGAGCATTTGCACGAGCAGATTCATCATGACGCCGAACACGGAGGCGCACGCTGGATTTCCGGAGTAGCCTTGAGCACGGCGATCCTGGCCGTCCTGGCCGCGATCGCGGGACTACTTTCCGGCAAGCACGCGAACGAAGCGATGATGGCCCAGATCGAAGCATCGGATCAATGGAGCTATTACCAGGCGAAGAGTATCAAGGCTTCGGTGTTGGACGCGAAAATGACCCTCACGGCGGCTGCGACCGAGAAAGACAAGGAAAAGGCGGCGCAATACCAGGAAGAACAGGCCGAGATCAAACGGGAAGCGGAGCATAAAGAGGTCGAAGCCAAGTCGAACTTCCACAAGCACGAAGTTTTCGCGCGGGGCGTCACGATGTTTCAGATCGCGATCGCGGTGGCTGCGATCTCGGCGCTGACCAAACGCCGCCGATATTGGATCGTCAGCATGATATTGGGCGGCATCGGCTGCGTCTTTCTCGTGCTCGGCTGGATCGCGCACTGAGTTATGCGGGTGCTGGCCATCGATGCGTCCCTGCGCAACACCGGCGTGGCAATCGTCGACGCGGCCAACGGCAAAGCGCGCGCCCTCTATTTCGGCGTGATTCACAATCCGAAAACGCTGCGCTCGTCCTCGTGTCTCGTCGCGATTCGCGATCGGCTTGCAGAATTGATTCACGCGCACGAACCCGATTGCTGCGCACTCGAAGCGGTCATTTATGTGCAGAGTTACAAGACGGCGATCATTCTCGGCGCCGCGCGTGGCGCCGCGATCCTGGCGGCGGCCGAGCGAGGACTGCCGGTCTTCGAATATGCGCCGAAACGGATCAAGCAGGCCACCGTCGGTCGCGGGACCGCGGACAAGGGGCAGGTAGCGTTCATGATTCGCGCGCTTCTTGGCCTAACGACAACACCCGGACCGGACGAAGCCGACGCCCTCGCGATTGGGCTCACGCACCTGCGCGCCCAGGAAGCAGCCCGCCTCGGTATTCCAACAGGAGCGCAGATATGAAGGTCCGCTGGCTCGGCCGAATGGCTTTTGCCGACGCGCTGGCTTTGCAGGAGAAGCTTGTGGCCGAACGGCGGACGAACCACTCGTTAGGCGACGAGCTGCTCCTGCTCGAACACGATCCGGTCTACACGATCGGCCGCACGCCGGACCAAACCAGTCTGCGTGGCGCTGCGCATCTTCCCTATCCTTTGTTTCCGATTAACCGCGGCGGCCAGGCTACCTATCACGGCCCGGGGCAATTGATGGGCTATCCGATCATCGACCTGCGCAACTGCGGGCAGGATCTGCATCGGTACTTGCGCTGGCTTGAAGATTTGCTCGTCGAAACCCTGACCGAAACCGGCATATCGGCGACGACTCGCGGGGGCCTGACCGGTGTTTGGGTAGAGAACCGCAAGATCGCGTCGATCGGGGTCGGCGTCCGCCATTGGATTACGATGCACGGATTCGCGCTCAACGTTTGCGGCGATCTCTCCCCGTTCAACCAGATCGTTCCGTGCGGGATTGCGAATGTCGCCATGACTTCGATTGAAAAAGAAACGGGCACGCCGCACTCAGTTGTGGACGTCGCGAGGCGGATCGAACAAATCGCGTCGAAGCGAATCTCGTCCTTGCGCAACGCCGAAGCCTTCGCCTGATTCTGGCATGGCCATTCCGCTCGAAGACAACGTCTCGGATATCATTGGGAAAGCGCAGCGCGGTCTCGGCATCTCCGACAGCCAACTCGCCGAAAGGGCCGGCGTCAGCGTGGACCAAGTCCGAAAAGTTCGAAGCGGCGATCTGAGTGGTGACGTCGTTGATCGTGTCGCGCCAATTTTGAAATTGAGCGCGCCAGCCCTGCGCAAACTTGCCGCCGGCGACTGGAACCCGGAGGCAATCGTGGACATCGACGGGCTGGCGATGTTCAACACGACCTACGGCGACATGACCGTGAATGCGTATCTCATCTGGGATCCCGCGACGCGCGACGCCGTCGCGTTCGATACCGGCGCCGATTGTAGCCCGATGCTGAAACGAATTGCAGACGATCATCTGAAGGTCCGGATGATCCTTCTGACTCACGCACATCCAGATCACGTCGCGGATTTACGGCGGTTACGAAAGGCGACCGATGCGCCTATCTATATATCCGAGCTGGAACCTGAAGAGGGCGCTGAGTCGATCCCGGAAGGAAAACATTTCGAGGTCGGAACGCTCGCGATCGAAGCGCGCCTGACCTCCGGTCATTCGCCGGGCGGCATGACCTACGTGGTGACCGGACTGGAGCGACCAGTTGCGATGGTAGGCGATTCGCTTTTCGCCGGATCGATGGGTGGCGGGAACGTTTCCTACGAAGACGCGCTCCGAAACAACCGCGAAAAGATTCTCAGCTTACCCGACGAGACGATCGTTTGTCCTGGCCACGGCCCGCTCACGACCGTGGGAAAAGAGAAACGCGAGAACGCATTCTTTGCGGAGACTGAAAAATGAATATTGGATTTGTTGGTGTAGGCCGGATGGGGGCGAACATGACCCGTCGATTGAAAGATCGTGGCTACAACGTAACGACCCTTTTCGACGTCAATCGTGCAGGCGTCACTTCACTTGCGCAGGAACTAGGATCGACGGCCTGTCCGACTCTCGGTGACGTGACGGCGGGCGCTGATGTCATCTTTACGATCGTGACGGATGACGCGGCGATGCGCGAGATTTACAAAGGGGCCGATAATCTGTTGGTGAATGCGCGCGGAAAACTGTTCATCAACTGCGCCACGGTATCGCCGCAGATCCACTGCGAAGTCGAACAGTGGACCGAAGCCGCCGGCGCATCGTCGCTCGAAGCGTGCATGGCTTCGAGCATCACCCAGGCGCGCGAAGGTTCGCTCTATCTCATGTGCGGCGGCCGCGAGGAAGTGTTTCGGCGGGCGGAACCGATCTTGAAAGAGTTAAGCACGTCGCTCCGCTACATCGGTCAGACGGGCGAGGCGGCGAAGGTGAAGGCGCTCGTTAACATGGTGATGAACATAAACACGGCCGGCCTTGCGGAAGGTCTCGGACTAGGCGATGCACTCGGTCTCGACCTTACGATGCTGCGCGAAGTTTTTTCCCAGACGGGCGCCGCTTCGCGCGTTCTCCAAACCGACGGCGAAGACATGCAGAACCGCGACCATGCTTGTTTCTTTTCGGCCGCGCACGCCGCCAAGGACAGCGGGATCGCACTCGCTCTCGCCGAGGAAATGGGTGTCGATCTTCCGCTGGCTCGCGAAACGAAGAATCAATACGACAAAATGGTCGAAGTCGGTCTCGGCGAGCTGGACAAATCGGGAATTGCCGAGCTGACCTTCAAGGGCCGGCTCACCGAACAAACTGGTCCCTAGATCTAGCCGACGCGAAATCGGATCTCGCGAATGATTTTCGTTCCGAAGCGCTGCTTTAACTTTCGAAGGATTTCCGCCTTCGAAATTTGCTCGAACTGATAGTGCAATGCCGGTTGGAGCACCCGGACGAAAAGAACGCCGGCGCGCAGACTCACCGGGGCGGAATGCGCCGCGATAAATTCGCCGACAATTTGCTTCCACGCGTCGATCACTTCGCTTTCGCGCAGCCGCTCGCTTAGGCCGAGCTGTTGCATGAGCTTCGGCAATAAATCGCCCGGTGCCTGCCAGCGATCGGGTCGCAGCTTTTTTTCCGGAAGACCGCGCCACTCGGCGACGACGGCGGCGCGCAATGACGCGTTCATGAATGAACGCGCCTAGTATTTCCGCCGCATGTTGCTCGGCAGAATGTTCAGCTCGGTGCGATACTTGGCGACGGTGCGGCGGGCGATCGGGATACCGCGTTCGCTCAGAATCTCGACGATCTCTTTGTCGCTCAAGGGAGATGCGCCGTTTTCGCTCTTCACCAGGTCCATGATCGCTTCCTTGACGCTGGTGTTGCTCATCGATTCGCCAGTCGCGGTCTGGTAACCGGGCGTAAAAAAATACTTCATCTCGAACACGCCCTGCGGCGTCGCCATGTATTTGCCGGAAATTGCGCGACTGACGGTTGTCTCGTGCACGCCCACGATGTCGGCGATCTGGACCATCGTCATCGGTTTCAGGTGGGCGGTGCCGTGATCAAGAAACTCGCGCTGCCGTTTCACGATCTCGTGCGCGATGTTGGAAATCGTCTGCTGTCGCTGGTGGATTGATTTGATCAGGAATTTTCCGCTCCGAATTTTATCGCGGATGTAATCCTTCACTTCGCTGCCGTTGCTGTCCTGCGACATGATGTCTTTGTAGGTGTTGCTAATGCGGAGGTGCGGGATTTGTTCGCCGTTCAGGATGACCTGGTACTGGCCGTCGATCTTTTCGACAGTCACGTCGGGCAGGACATAATTCTGCGGCGCGGCCGCGAAAATCTGGCCCGGCCGCGGATCGAGCTGGGCGATGTTGTTGGCGCATTTCTGGACCTGCTCCACGCCGATGCCCATCCGGCGCGCGATCTCCGGGAAACGCCGTTTCCCGAGATCCGCCATGTGGTCCTGGATTATCTTGTATTCGAGACTGTTTCCTTTTCCTTCGCGTTTGAGTTGGATGAGCAGACACTCGCGCAAATCGCGCGCGCCAACCCCGGGCGGATAAAAACTTTGGATCAACAGCAGCATCGTCTCGAAATCTTCTTTCGGGATGCCGGTGTTGAGCGCCATCTCTTCGGGCGTGGTCTGGAGAAAACCGTTGTCGTCGATGTTACCAATGATCAGTTCCGCCGTTTTGCGATCGTCCGCGCTCAAGGGCGTTTGGTTGAGCTGACCCATCAGATGCTGTTGCAGCGTTTCCTGAGTCGCGATTGAATCGAAAAAGAACTGGCGCTTTTCTTCGTCCTCCTGGGAGCGGGCGCTGTAGCTGCCGGATTGCGCCATGTAATCGCGCCATTCGTCGTCGAGCTTGGCGAGCTGCTCGAACTCGGCTTTGAAATCCTCGTCGGCAGAGGCAGGTGTCGCCGTTTCCTCAGGCGCGTCCGGATTGGGTTCGGTCGCGAGTTCTTCCAGGACCGGATTGGTCTCCATCTCCTGCTGGACGAGGTTGCGGAGCTCGAGAAGTGGCGCCTGGAGAATGAGCAGGCTCTGCTGCAATTGGGGCGCAAGAACCTGCTGGAGAGAGAGGTTTTGCGATTGGTGCATCCCCGGGCCAGCCATGATGTGCGACGGTACGCTTCGGTCGTGGCGAAAAGCAAGCAATTACCGCGCCGCCGTCCCAGGCGGAATACGACTTGCTTTTGAACGGCAACACCGACTGCTCCTATGAAAACCTTCTCAGCTCTTCTTGCGATTTGCGCCGTTGGCATCACCGCACATCTCTCAGCCGCGGAACCGCCGAAGGATTCCGACCGCGAGCAGCAGCAGTTGGCTGCACTCGCCAAGGAAGTGCAGGCGCAGCAAATTGAGATCGCAGATAACCAGAAGAAGATCGACGCAAAGACGGCGGCGATCGGCGAAGCGCTTCGGGTGGCGCGAATCTACGCCGGTCGGGGGAGATAATATGCGCGCTGTTACTCTTTCCGTTCTCGCGGCCGCACTTGTTATTTCAACCGGTAGCGCTCAAACGCCGATGCCGATCGTGGTTCCGGCAATGACTCCAACGACGGCCCAGAGCCCAGCCGCAGCCGCGGTCACGACAGCGGCGACGCAGACGACACTCAAGGCGCTCCAGGCCATCAAAGCAGCCAACGACGAGATCCTGAAACAACAGACGGCTACACTCGAGAAGCTCGACGAGCTCGAAAAGGCCGCGAACGAAATCCGGATCTACACGAAGCGCGGCTGAGCAACGCTGATCGCGTTGCCAACTACTTTTTGCTCTTGGGCTCTACCTTGCGGTAAAGCGTCGCCATGCTAATGCCGAGCGTGCTGGCGGCTTTCTCGCGCGAACCGCCGCAATGATTCAGCGTCGCTTCGATATAACCGCGTTCCTGTTGCTGAATGAATTCGTCGAGCGTCTGACCGATCGGCATTGAGGCGACGGCTTGCTCGTTTTTTTCGCCCTGCGCCGCTGCGACGATTTGCGGCGGAAGATCGCTCGGCAGGATCATCTCTTCTTCGCACAACGCGCACGCGCGCTCGATCGCGTTCTCCAGCTCGCGCACGTTCCCTGGATAATCGTAGTGGCAAAGAATATCGACCGCTTTTGGATCGATTTTCTTCGGTTCGCCGCCAGTCACCGATGCCTGCTTCTGCAAAAAATGATTTACGAGCAGTGGCACGTCTTCGAGCCGTTCACGGAGCGCCGGAATCTCAACGGGAATGACGGCGAGGCGGTAATAGAGATCTTCGCGAAACGTTCCGTCCTTCAGTTTCGTCTGGAGCACCTCATTCGTCGCGCCGACGACGCGGACATTTACCGGGACGCTCTTGTTGTCACCGACTCGCCGGACTTCACGCTCCTGAAGCACGCGGAGCAGTTTTGTCTGCAACTGCGGCGCCATCGAATTCACTTCATCGAGGAAAATTGTCCCGAGGTTCGCTTCTTCGAAGAGCCCGCGTTTGTCCGCGACTGCGCCGGTGAACGCGCCCTTCTTATGTCCGAACAATTCCGACTCCAGCAGGTTCTCCGGCAACGCGCTGCAGTTGATCGCCACGAAAGGATGATGCTGCCGGTTGCTGTTGAAATGGAGCCCGCGCGCGACCAGTTCCTTTCCAGTGCCGCTTTCGCCCTGGATCAACACTGTGCTATCGGTATCGGCGACCTTGTTAATCAGGTTGTAAACCAGCTGCATTTTGCGGCTGGTGCCGATGATATTCTCGAACCGGTAGC
>DASQPH010000028.1:0-2168 GCA_035644055.1 Chthoniobacterales bacterium | reverse complement strand
GAATCAGCGCGAGTATCTTCTGCGCGAACAGATGAAGGCCATTCAAAAGGAATTGGGCGAAGTCGACGATTCCCAGCAGGAAATCGACGAACTGCGCAAAAAAGTCGAAGAAGCGCAAATGACCGCGGAAGCAAAGAAAGAATGCGACCGCGAACTGAAGCGCCTCGCGAAAATGACCCCGGCCTCCGCCGAATACATGGTCACGCGCACCTACTTGGAATGGATGACTTCGCTGCCCTGGAGTAAATCTTCCGGCTCCGCCGAAATCGATATTTCCAAAGCACAGACCATTCTGAACGAGGACCACTACGACCTCGAAAAGGTCAAAGAGCGCATTCTCGATTACCTGGCCGTGAAAAAGCTGCAACCGGGAATGAAAGGTCCCATCCTTTGCTTCGTCGGACCTCCGGGCGTCGGCAAGACTTCGCTCGGCAAATCCATCGCTCGCGCGCTCGGACGCAAGTTCGTCCGCCTCGCGCTCGGCGGTATGCACGATGAAGCGGAGATCCGTGGCCATCGCCGCACGTACATCGGTGCATTGCCCGGACAAATCATCCAGGGCATCAAACGCGCGGAAACAAACGACCCCGTCCTGATGCTCGACGAAGTCGACAAACTCGGCCGCGACTTCCGCGGAGACCCGTCGGCGGCATTGATGGAAGTGCTCGACCCGGAACAGAACGCCACGTTCCGCGATCACTATCTGGACGTGCCGTTCGATCTGTCCAAGGTCACTTTCATCGCTACCGCGAACTGGATGGATCCCATCCCGGAGCCCCTGCGCGATCGCATGGAGATCATCGAACTCCCCGGCTACACAGGAGAAGAGAAGCTCCACATCGCGTACAAATACCTGATCCCCAAGCAAGCCACCGAACACGGGCTAAAAGTCGGCGAGAACATTGAGTTCACCGATCCCAGCTTGCAGGAGATCATCCACAGCTTCACGCGCGAAGCCGGCGTTCGCAATCTCGAACGCGAAATCGGCACCATCACGCGCAAGCAGGCGCGGCGTATCGCCGAAGGTAAAACGGAAAAGATGATCGTCACACCGGAAATCGTTCGCGAATTTCTCGGCGTCCCGAAATTCCGTACCGAGCGCGAAATCGACGAACGCGTCAAACAGCCCGGCGTTTCCGTTGGCCTCGTGTGGATGCCCGTCGGTGGCGACATCGTCTTCATCGAAGCGAGCCGCATGCGTGGCGGAAAACAGTTCACCACCACCGGCCATCTCGGTGAAGTGATGCAGGAGTCCATGACCGCGGCCCTCACCTGGGTTCGCTCGAACGCGGAGAAATACGCAATCGACCCGGACTTCTTCCGCAAACACGACATTCACATTCACGTGCCGTCGGGAGCGGTTCCGAAAGACGGTCCATCCGCCGGCGCAGCCATGGTTACGGCGCTGGTCAGCTTGCTCACTGGTCGGCCAATTCGCAATCGCCTCGCCATGACCGGCGAAATGACGCTCTCTGGCGTGGTCCTTCCGGTAGGCGGCATCAAGGAAAAAGTGTTGGGCGCAAAGCGTGCTGGCGTGAAGGAAGTTCTCCTTCCCGCGGACAACGAGCCAAACGCAACGGCGGATCTTCCACCCGAACTGCTCGGCGATCTAAAAATCACGTACGTCCACACGCTGGACGAAGTGCTGGAGCACGCTCTCGAAAAGGAGGGCGTCGCTCCGCCGATCGTCCCGCAAGCCGCGCCGAAACAAAAGCGGCCCGATTCCCCGCGCGCCGTTCACTAAACCAAAGCAATTCACCATTTTCGAATAAGGCCGGATCGCACACCGGCCTTTTCGTTTTTGTTCGCTGCCCGACTACGCACATCTATCGTCCGCTCAAGCGCCGAGTCGCCTTCAATCTTCTAAACTAGATTCATGCAGCGCAAAGTATTTTGGCTGTCCTTCACAGCTCTCGGCCTCATCGCCGATGTCGCTCTGCCGTTTTGGTGGGCCGTGGCAGCAACAATCCCTTGTGGCATGGCCGCCTGGTGGATTGCCTATCGCTCCGACTGGTTCTAGCCATGACTGCTGTCCGCGGATCGTCTCTACCCGTTTCTTCAAGTTGTCGGCTATCCGTAAAGTAGAAAATCGCTGATCGCGCGAAAATCAGGCACAACGCACGCTGCCGGTTCTCCTGTAACATAAGCCGTAGTTATGCCACGCGCGC
>DASQPH010000027.1:0-2043 GCA_035644055.1 Chthoniobacterales bacterium | reverse complement strand
CGGGGAGCCGATCGCTTCTAAATAGTAATCCTCGAGCTGCCGGGTCTGGCCGGTCTGCTCAAAATGTTTGCGCACGACTTCGGCGCCGTTTCGGGTAATCGCCGCGAGGCCTTCGGGATTTGCGGTTCGCTCCAGCAACGCGAGGGCGAGCGCTTCCTCGTCGCGTTCCTTCACGAGAATTCCGCTCCGCCCGTTCTCGATCGCTTCCGGAATTCCGCCGTGCTCGGTTGCGAAAACAGGCAGACCGCTCGCCATCGCTTCGAGCATGGAATTGGGAACGCCCTCCTGGTTTCCGTCGCCGCCGACTTCGCTGGGATGAAGAAAAATGTGCGATTGGTAGAACAGCTCGCGTAGTTGCGTCTGAGAGATAAACCCGGAAAAAAAAACTCGGTCGGCAATTCCGAGCTCAGCCGCCAGTTGTCCGAGCTCATTTCGGAGTGGACCTTCTCCAGCGATCGTGAACGTCGATCCCGGATGGCGCGCGGCGAATTTCGCAAAAGCGCGCAGGCTCACCCGCAATCCTTTCTTCTCGATGAGCCGGCAAGCCTGGACGAATTTCCACACGTGGTTCGCTGGCCACTCGCGCGGACGAAACGGAATCTCGTCGACCGGTATTCCAGTATGCTGGAGACGGATTTTGCCGGCCGGGCAGCCAAGGTTGATGAGCGCCCGGCCCAACGACTCCGACCGGACGAGGACGAGCCGGACCGCCTCGAGCATTTGTTGCGTGGCCGCGCGATAGGCGGGTTTGTCCAGGTCGACCATCACGTCCGCGCCATGAAACGAAACGACTGATGGTTTGGGCCATGCCTGGATTAACGGCAGCAAATGCACGGCAATATGCCCGAAATAAATGTGAAGCAGTTCGGCCTTCACTTTGCCCAGAACGGCGGTCAGCTTTTCGACTTCAGCCGGCGAAATTTGCCAGGGCGCTTCCTGCATTTGTTTGAACCAGAACCGGCGAACGAAATGCGTCGCCGGCTTTCCGACGATCGCGATTCTTTCGAACGGATATCGCTCCGCTTCTTCGCGCTTTTGCGCGATCACGAAAGGCTCGACGCGTTTGAGCGACGAGATTTGCCGGTAGATGTGGAGCATCTCCGGCTTGAGAAAGGTCGCGCAGTAACAAGCGACCACCGGTCGCGCGATGTCAGTCGAGTGCGGCACACCCGCTATTGTAGCATCGACGCGGTCCCGCGCTGGCGGGACTCGATCCACCTAAAACCGAAACACGAAAAACTTAATGCCCTTCCATTTGCCCGCGTCGGTCTGACCGTTCTGAGCCACTGCTGTGGTCACAGGAATAGCTTCGAAAACGATCGCCTCCTGCGACGTGCCGTATTTCGCGGGCGCTTTAGGATTCAACATCTGGAGAGGATTTCCGCCGCGAACGGCGCGTGGTATGACGCCGTCCACCGGCACGGGCGCCAGCGGGGGCGGTTTGCGTTCCTTCGGCTGCTTTCGCGGCGGACGCACCGGCGCGCGATACGTTTCAGCAAGAACAGAACTGGCAGCTGTCGCGATGAGGCAAAGGACGAGCAGGCACGTTTTCATAACGATGGAACGCCAGTTCAATCAGGTCGGTTGCGTAAAAGCAACGTAATTGTCGCGCGTATTCGCGGGTCTTGCCCGGTTGACAGCTCCGGCGCACAATCAGGACGCGATGGATTACCTGGAAAAGGCGAGAAGAGTTCTCGATATCGAGATTGTCGAGCTGCAACGGCTGCGCGAACGACTCGACGAAGATTTTTCACGCGCCGTCGCGCTGATGAAGAACTGCCTGGAAGCACGGAACAAAATTGTCGTCGTGGGTGTCGGCAAATCGGGACATATCGGCAGAAAGATCGCCTCGACGTTAACCAGCACCGGTTCGCCCGCGGTGGTGCTCGATTCGCTTGATGCGTTGCATGGCGATCTCGGGATGGTCGCGGACGGCGATGTGATTCTCGCCTTCAGCGCTAGCGGCGAAACGGAAGAACTGCTGCGCGTATTGCCGGCCATCGCGCGATTCCAGGTCCAAATCATCGCGATTTGTGGCGATAC
>DASQPH010000026.1:0-2498 GCA_035644055.1 Chthoniobacterales bacterium | reverse complement strand
GCGTCCTTGAACCGCTCGATCACCAGGTAATGCATCGCGCGAAATTAGACTGTCTTGGCGAACAGAAGTGAATCGAGAACTTTTCCGTCTTTGACCACGTTCCTTCGCAGGCGTCCTTCTAAAACGAAACCGGCTTTTTCCAGCACGCGCGCAGAAGCGGGATTGTTCGAATGCGGCATGGCGAAAATCCGATTCAGCGAGAATTCTTTGAAGCAATAGTCTACAAACGCGGGGACGATTTCGCTCATGATGCCTTGCCCCCAGAATTCTTCGGCGAGCCAGTAGCCAAATTCTGCGGTATGCCGATGAACATCTTCTCCGGGCCGCAGCCCGATCCCACCGACCGCCGCGCCGCCGATCTCGATACAAAAATTCTTTCTCGGCAAACCGGCAACTGAACCCCGCAGAAACTTTTTCGCGTCTTCAATCGTGTAGGGATGCGGAAACGCGTCGCGTAATCCGAGCCAGACGCGGCGATTGTTTGCGTGCTTGGCCAATGATTGAGCGTCGCTTGAACGATAATCACGGATCGTGCAGCGCTTGAGCTTAAGCTCCACGTTATTTTAGTTCTTCGTTGGTTTCGGCGAAGGCTTTGACCGCGAATTCCAAATCCTCGCGTGAGTGGGCGGCGCTGACCTGGGTGCGGACACGTGCGGTGCCGTGCGGCACCACCGGATAGAAAAAGCCGATCACGTAAACGCCTTTTTCGAGCATGCGCGCGGCGAACTTCTGCGATTTGGCGGCGTCGCCGATCATGATCGGCACGATTGGATGCACGCCCGGCTTGATCGTTAGACCCCGCTGAGTTACGGCCTCGCGAAAATATTTCGTGTTCTTTTCCAGTTTGTCGCGCAGCTCGGTCGACGCGGTCAGGAGTTCGAGCGCTTTTAAACACGCCGCGACAATCGGTGGCGCGACTGTGTTGGAAAATAAATACGGACGCGAGCGCTGCCGCAAAAGATCGACAATCTGTTTGCGGCCGCTGGTAAAACCGCCGCTCGCGCCGCCGAGCGCTTTGCCGAGCGTGCCGGTGATGATGTCGATCTTGCCCATCACGCCGCGGTATTCGTGCGTGCCACGGCCGGTCTTGCCGAGGAACCCGGTCGCATGCGCGTCGTCAATCATCGTCAGCGCATCGTATTTTTCGGCGAGATCAACGATCGATTTTAAATCGGCGATTGTTCCATCCATCGAGAAGCAGCCGTCGGTCGCGATCAAGCGGAAGCGCGCGCCGCTCGCTTCTTTCAACTTTGCTTCGAGATCGGCCATGTCGTTGTGCTTGTAACGAAACCGTTGCGCTTTGCAGAGCCGGATGCCGTCGATGATCGAGGCGTGATTCAATTCGTCGCTAATGATGGCGTCTTTTTCGGTGAGTAGGGTCTCAAACAAGCCGCCGTTAGCGTCGAAGCACGACGGATAGAGGATCGTCTCTTCGGTCCCGAGAAATTTTGCGAGCGCGGCTTCAAGCTCTTTGTGAAGATCCTGCGTCCCGCAAATAAAACGGACGCTGGCCATGCCGAGTCCGTGACTGTCGAGCGCTTCCTTCGCCGCCCTGATCAGGTCGGGATGATCGGCGAGGCCGAGATAATTGTTCGCGCACATATTGAGGACGCGTTTGCCGCCGACGACGGCGATGTGCGCATCTTGCGGCGTGGTAATGATCCGCTCGGTTTTGTAAAGTCCCTGCGACTTTATTTCCTCGAGCGTTTGCGAAAGCTGCTTTTTAAATTCGGCGAGCATGGACAAAACTTTGGGCGCGCAACGGCGTTTGCGCAAAGAGGATGTCGATCTGGCTTGGACTTGACGGGTTGTGAATAAGTGTTAATAACTTCAGCGATCCGCCTTGACCCACGCTGAACTACGCAGCCTCGCCCTGGCCGTTCTCGCGGCTTTCATCGCCATCCTTCTCCTTAGCGCCTGCGGCACAACTTCGACTCGAGCGCTTCCGGCCTACGAACTGCCCCTGGCGAAAAAGGATTTCCAGAATGTCCGCACTACGGCTTACACCCACACCGAGGCCGATCACACTCAATACGGTGCTCGTAATGCGCTCGGCGGCGAACTCCACGCGGCCGGTCCGGCGATTCATCGCGCTGAAAATGTGAGGCGCTCCGGCGCGATCTCCGACAGCGACGATGTCGATGTAATCAACATTTCAAATACCGACACGAAATTGCAGCCGTTCTCGATGCAGGAAACGAAGAAGACCTCGCGCGTGACGACAACGACAACGACGCGAGTGACAAAAACAGCGCCGACGCGCGGCGCGAAGCGCGCAGTTGCGGTTGGCAAACCACCGAAAATTGGAAGCGCCGCGGCCGATTGGTCGCGCTGGCCGATGGGCACGACATTTCGACTGCTATCGACCGGACAAACCTATCGGGTCGAGGATTACGGTTGGGCGTTGAGCGGCCGAAACACGATCGACCTTTACATGTCGAGCCAGCGCGACATGAACACGTGGGGCGCGCGCCAGGAACCGATCCAGATTCTGCACT
>DASQPH010000025.1:0-5166 GCA_035644055.1 Chthoniobacterales bacterium | reverse complement strand
CGAACAATCGATGAGATCGACTCCCAACTCCTTCAATTCGGTCGCGAGTTTCACCGACTCTTCGATCGTCCATCCGCCCTCGACCCAATCCGTCGCAGAGATGCGGATGAATAACGGCAATTCCTTCGGCCACGCCGATCGCACCGCCGTCGCCACTTCACGACAAAGCCGCGTGCGATTCTCGAACGACCCGCCGTACTCGTCCTCGCGCTTGTTGCTCAGCGGCGACAGAAATTCGTGAATCAGGTATCCATGCGCTGCGTGAATTTCCACGACGCGAAACCCAGCCTGGCACGCGCGTCGCGCCGCTGTCGCAAACGCGTCGATAACTTCGCGGATGCCATCACGCGTCAGCGCCTGCGGCATCGGATAAGTCCCCGAGAACGGAATCGCGCTCGGCGCTACGACCTTCTTCCAGCCGCCTTCGTTTTCTGGAACGGCATCGTGCCCTTCCCAAGGGCGGCTCGTGCTTGCCTTGCGCCCCGCATGCGCCAGCTGCATCCCCGCGACGCTCCCTTGTTCGTGAATGAATCCGACAATCTTCGTCAGGATCTCGATGTGCCCATCTTCCCAAATCCCGAGATCCTGTGGACTGATCCGACCCTCCGGCAGAACTGCCGTCGCCTCCGTCAGCACCAGTCCAGCGCCACCAACCGCGCGACTGCCGAGATGAACAAAATGCCAGTCGTTCGCGTACCCGTTTTCGCTCGAGTACTGACACATTGGCGAGACAAATACCCGATTGGCAAACATCAGGTCGCGAATCTGAAGCCAATCAAAAAGGCCAGGCACGCGGAAGCCTCGCGCAAAGCGAGGCACTCGTCACATCCGCAGGCGGAAATGGACCTACCGCGCCACGCGTCGGACAGTGGAGCAAATCGGTGAGTATTACCGTGGGCGCATAACTGTAGCCGCGGGCCTATGGGCCGCCGTCTTGGATCAGAATTGAAGCGGCGGGATGGCCCCCCGACCGTTTCTGCTTGTCGTTTTTCTGGCGTGTCTATAATGTAGATACATGACGACCGTCTTACAAAAGTGGGGCAACAGCCTCGCCCTCCGCATCCCGCGCGCTTACGCGAACGAAATTGCCGTGGCCGAAGGGCAACCGGTCGACGTTCGCGTCACGCGAGGACGTCTTGTCATCGCTCCGATCGCAGGCAAAACCTACGAACTGTCAGATCTCGTTGCGGGAATCACCCGTAAAAATCGCCACGCCGAAACCGATTCCTCCTCGGCGCGAGGCAAAGAAGTCTGGTAATGGCGCGGCGTTACGTTCCGGATCGCGGCGATTTGGTGTGGCTCCAGTTCGACCCGCAAGGCCGGTCATGAACAAGCGGGCCGGCGGCCAGCCGTAGCGCTTTCTCCGCGCGCCTACAATCAGCGGTCGAGCCTCGCATTGTTTTGCCCGATCACGGGCCGGATCAAAGGTTATCCCTTCGAAGTCGTTCTTCCTGATGGCTTGCCCGTTAGCGGCGCGGTCCTCTGCGATCAGGCAAAGAGCCTGGATTGGACAGCACGCGTCGCCACATTCGCCGGCAAACTCCCGCCCGCCACAATCGAGGACATCCTTGCGAAGCTGATTGTCTTGCTCCGGTAGACTCAGAGGTCGAGGTAGAGGTCCGGGTTCAATGGTGATCGGCCCTCGCCACCGTCACTGACGTCGCCCTTGGCCCGGGTCAGTAATCCAACGCGACGTTTGAGCAAAGGTCAATATATCCAAATCGAGTGTAGTGTTCGACCCATTCCGATGACCGAATCCTCTGTACGGCATATACCGCTGCCGCCTTCGACGAAGTATCCGCAGGGATACTCCCTTCCGCTGAACGACCGCGTTTTGGTGGTGATTGGCGCGAACGGTTCAGGGAAGACTCGTTTCGGTGCGTGGCTGGACGAAAAGGACATCGCCGCTAACCGTCGCGTCTCCGCGCATAGATCACTGACATTCCCTGATCGCGTGCAGCCGACGGATTTGGAAGAAGCTGAGCGGCAACTGCGGATCGGACACGTCTCTGCCACGAACGATTCGGGTCTCTGGAGATCACAACGGTGGCAGAATAACCCCGCGATCGCATTGCTGAATGACTTCAATCACCTTGTCACACTCTTAGTCTCGGAAAGCTTTTCCGTGAGTGACAAGTATCGGGTGTCGATGCGTCACGGCAAAGCGGAGCAATACATTACTCCGCAAGAAACTCGTTTGGACATCGTGAAGGAGATCTGGGAGACGGTCTTGCCCGCGCGAGAGTTGGTTATCGACGGCGCCCGTATCGAGGCGCGCGGCCGCGGAAAAACGGGCGCCTACCACGCCAAAGAAATGAGCGACGGGGAACGCGGCATTTTCTATCTGATCGCCGAGGCTTTGAGCGTACCGAAGGACGGTCTTTTCATCGTCGATGAGCCAGAACTCCGTCGGCGTGCGAGCTGCCGATGATGTCGTTGGTAATCATGCCGGCGATGTTCCAGTTCTTCTCCTTCGCCATTTTGGCCCAGTGAGTGGAACCGAACAGTCCCTGTTCCTCGCCGGCGACCGCGATGAAAACGAGAGTCGCGTCCCAGTTCTTTTTCGACATGACGCGCGCCATTTCCATGACGGCGGCCACGCCGGAAGCATCGTCATCCGCGCCGGGCGCATCGGCGGTGGCGTTCATGACGTCGGTGACGCGCGAGTCGTAGTGACCGGTCACGACGTAGATGCGATCGCGCGATTCCGGCTGCGTGCCGGGCAAAGTCGCCACGACATTGACGACCTGGACCGGCTGCGGATTGCGTTCGCCGGGCGGTTGGGTGAAATCGTCCAAAGTGACTTCGAGGCGCCCGCCGTTCTCCTTGCTGTAACGCTCGAACTCCGACTGAATCCAGCGTCGCGCCGCGCCGATGCCCCGAGTCTCGCTCTGCGGGTCGGAAAGGGTGTGCCGTGTTCCAAAGCTGACGAGTTTCCGAATCGTCGCCTCAATGTTCTTCGCGGAAATCTCGGAGAGAACCGCGGCGATCTGCGGGTTTTCTTTGATTTTGGGTTCGGTTTCGGGCGCTACCGCAGCGAAGGCGAGAGCCCAGGGCGCAAAAGCGAAAAGGACCATGAGTTTCTTGAACATAAAATCTAGCGTTCCGGATTCACCGGGAAGTGGCTATTAAAAGTAGGAAGTCTAAAGTAGAAAGTAGAAAACGCTGCGTAGCTACCCAACTTCTTCGCCTGACGCTGCCTGACCCTGTCGCAAGAAAGTCTTAACCAGTTCGCCCTCGCCGCAAACACTCATGCCGCTGAATCGTTTGAACCATTTGCCCAGCGGAACGTCAGGCGCAGAATCAAGCCAGTGCGCAAACTCGCCCAACTGGTCCGGCGAAATCTCGCGCGAGCGAATGCGATCAAGCAAGTGATCCAAGAGAGCCGGCGGCAGGCTTCGCCGGCGGATTTTAGGCATCGCGCTCGGTGCCGTAAAAGCCCCGCACAATGGTCTCGCGGACGCGCGAAGCTTCTACAGGATCCTGGGCATTGATTAGACGTTCAGCCAATGTCGACAGTTCAGGCCCACTGAGTTTGCGCTCGGCATCGAGCTGATAGATCAGGCGCACAACCCCGGCTTGTTCTTCCGGCGGCAGGCTCTTGATCTCGTCAATGATCTGCGACGCAGTCACGGTAGAAGGCTAATTCGCGTCGGCCAAACCATCAAGCCTTGCCCCCGCGAGGCGATCACCGTTCTGGGTTCACGGGAAAGTGTTTGTTCTTGAGATGCTCGGGGACGCGCTCGGTGCGTTCGTTCTCGATTTCTTCCGTCGCTGCGCCAAGGGCTTCGTAGGCTTCGCGGCTTTTCTTCGCGCGGCACATGTAGGCGGTGGCGTGGGCGAGGGGAATGCGCGCTTCCGGCATCCCGACAAATTCCACCGCATGCTGCGCGGCGATCGCGAGCGGTAATGCTTCCGGATCAGCGAGCCCGACGTCTTCGCTCGCAAAAATCACGATCCGGCGCGCGATGAAACGAAAGTCTTCGCCGGCATGGAGCATTTTCGCCAACCAGTAGATCGCGCCTTTTTCATCAGACGCGCGCATGCTTTTGATGAACGCGCTGATCGTGTCGTAGTGCGCGTCGCCTTTTTTGTCGTAGACGACCGCCTTCTGCTGGATGCTGTCTTCTGCGACCGCGAGCGTAAAGTGGATGACGCCTTTGTTGTCGGCCGGCGTCGTGCGAACGCCCACTTCAAGCGCGTTCAGACATTTCCGGGCATCGCCGTCGCTTAGTTTCGCGAGGTGGGTCCGCGCGTCGTTATCAATTCTGACAGTGTAATTACCGAGGCCGCGCTCCTTGTCGGAAAGCGCGCGATCGATGAGCTGTTCGAGCTGCTGGATCTTGAGCGGCTCGAGCTGGAACACCTGGGAGCGCGAGACTAGCGCGCTGTTGACGTAGAAAAATGGATTGTAAGTCGTCGCGCCGATCAGTCGCAGATTTCCGCTTTCGACATCCGGTAGCAAAATGTCCTGCTGCGCTTTGTTGAAATGATGGATCTCGTCGACGAACAGGATCGTTTTCTTACCCGAAGTGCGCAGACGGTTCGCGGCCGCGGCCACGACTTTGCGCATCTCCGCCACGTTACTCTCCACGCCACTGAGCCGCTCGAACTTCCCGTGCGTCATTTCCGCAATGACGTGAGCGAGCGTCGTTTTGCCTGTGCCCGGCGGGCCCGATAAAATTAGTGACGGCAGCCGGTCCGCTTCGATCGCACGCCGCAATAATTTTCCCGGCCCGAGAATGTGTTCCTGCCCGACGAATTCTTCCAGGGTCCGCGGCCGCATCCGCGCGGCCAGGGGAGCGGAAGCGCTGACGCGTTCCACCATTTCGTCTCCGGCTTCCTGAAACAAATCGTGCACCACCTCAAAAATACGAAGCGCGAAGGGCCGCGCACATTATATTCGCGCGCATGCGAAAGACCTTTGCGATTTTGTTACTGATCGCGCTCACGCTCGGGGTGGCGGGCGCGGCATCCCAATTGCCCTTCAGCGCCGTTTTCAAAGGGCGCGATCGCTTTGATAGTCTGGTCGCGAAGGCGAAGTCGGAAAATTGGAAATCGCTGCCGATCGGCGAGCGGACGGCGACCGTCGGTCGCGCGCTCGTCGGCACGCGTTACAAATCGTTCACGCTCGAGATCGACAACCGCCTTGAAGCGGCCTCGGCG
>DASQPH010000024.1:0-8249 GCA_035644055.1 Chthoniobacterales bacterium | reverse complement strand
GGAACAGCTGATTCGTGTCCCAATTGATGGCGGCGCGATTCAACCGGTCACGACTGGACGGCGGAAGGTCACGGCCTATGACTTGAGTCGGGACGGGAAGATCATCGCGCGCGCGAGCACGCCGGATCGGCCCTACGAAATTTTCGCCGTCGAAAAAGACAAACTGCGCGATGCCACGAAACAAACGAAAGCGTTCATGAAGGATCTGCGGGTCGCGCGCGTCGAAGAAACGAAATTCAAAAGCGCGGACGGCACCGAGATCCACGGCTTCGTCGTGAATCCGCTCGATTCCGTCGCGGGAACGAAACCACCGGCGCTCCTCCGGCCGCATGGCGGCCCGCAATCGCAGTACGCCTGCGAGTTCAGTTTCGAAGCGCAGCTCTTCGCGGCGAATGGCTACACGGTCATCATGCCGAATCCGCGCGGCTCAACCGGTCGCGGTGAAAAATTCGCGATGGGCATTTACGCCGACTGGGGGCATCGCGATGTCGAGGACGATCTGGCGGCGGTCGATGACGCGGTGGCGCGGGGCCTGGCCGATCCGGATCGGCTTGGGGTTGGTGGCTGGAGTTACGGCGGCATGTCGACGAATTATCTCATCGCGTCGACGACGCGTTTCAAAGCCGCGACCAGCGGCGCCTCGATCTCGAACATCCTCGCCGGCTTTGGAACAGATCAGTACGTTTCCGATTACGAGAACGAGCTCGGCGTTCCCTGGAAAAATCCCGAAGCCTGGATGCGCATTTCCTATCCGTTTCTTCACGCCGACAAAATCAAGACGCCGACCCTTTTCCTTTGCGGTGAAGCCGATTTCAACGTGCCGCTGCTCAACAGCGAGCAAATGTATGAAGCGTTGCGCAGCCAAAGTGTCCCCACGGAGCTGGTGATTTATCCCGGGCAAAACCACGGTCTGCGAAAGCCGAGTTACATCATCGACCGCTCCAAGCGCTACCTCGATTGGTATGCGAAGTGGATCACGCCAGGTAAACCCGTGGAGCCGTAAGGAATTCTCACACCAAGGTCACAAGGGTCACAAAGTTGCTGGCTGTTTCTAACCAGGTTCAAAATCCTTTGTGTTCCCTTGTGTCCGTTGTGTGAGGATATTCCCGAATGAGGAATCAACGAGTCGCGCTGGTAACCGGTGCAAACAAAGGGATCGGTTTCGAGGTCTCGAGAGAATTGGCACGAATGGGCTTCCGCGTTTTTCTCGGCGCTCGAAACGTGACAGCCGGTCGCGCCGCGGCCGAAAAACTAAGCAAGGACGGCGACGTCGTCTTCATCGAGATCGACGTTGCTGATGCCGACAGAATCCGGCACGCGGCCGAAGAACTGGCTGATCAGACCGATCATCTCGACGTGCTCATCAACAACGCCGGGATTCTTCTCGATGAGGACAAGGACGCGCTAACGATCACGCCTGAAATTTTCGAAACGACCCTGCGCACAAATACGCTGGGCCCGTGGCTCGTTGCTCAGGCCTTCGCGCCGCTCCTCCGAAAGAGCGGCGAACCGCGAATCGTGAACGTCTCCAGCAGCGGCGGGCAACTGGACGGCGGCGCCGATGGTTGGGCGCCCGGATACTGCGTTTCGAAAACCGCGCTGAACGGCGTCACCGTTCAACTCGCGAGCGCACTGCCGAAATTCGCCGTGAACAGCGTTTGTCCAGGCTGGGTTCGGACCGAGATGGGCGGCGAAAACGCGAATCGTTCCGTCGCCGAAGGTGCCGCCACTATCGTCTGGCTCGCCACTGACGCGCCACACGATCTTACCGGCAAATTCGTGAAGGACCGGAAAGTCATCCCCTGGTGAGTTTTCATGGGTTGTAGCGACGGCGCTCTGTCACCGTCCACACGCACATAAAGCAGAGCACGCGCTCTTACGCCGACAGAGCGGCGTCGCTACAGCATTTGTTGCTCGCCGCCCCTTTTAATCTGCCGAAACCACGAAGCGATTTCCTTCGCTGTCCTTGAACATCGCGTATTTGCCCCACGGCTGTTTCTGCGGCGGACCTTCGAACTCGACGCCGCGTCCCTTTAATTCTTCGTAGGTCTTGTCGATGTCGTCGCACGCGTATGACATCGGCATCATCGAGCCGATCCGTTTCTCGTCACCTTCCGCGGTGAAGAGCACGACGCGCGTCTCTGCTTTCGGCACGCGCAACTCGATCCAGCGCTGCTTCTCATCGAACGGCTGGTCCGTGATGATGGTGAACCCGAGCTTCTCCGTGTAAAAATCCAACGCCCGGTTTTGATTGGCGACTGGGATACTGACGAATTTGATTTGTTTGATCATGGCGACTCGACGTTAAGCGCGCGGAATCTTTTCCGTCCAGCAACAGCCAGCGTTTCTGCGTAGAAACCGCTGTCCGTTTATCGGTATAGGTAAATCGGAGCCGTCTTTTTAGGATCGATTGTCGTGGCTAGCTCCACGTTCCAATTGGCCAAACCACGGTGGCAAGGTTTGATGAGACCGGGGCGACGAGCATCGACAGTACCAGAAACCGCCCCAGACCTAATTTTGCTGATGCCCTCAAATTTGACTAAGCCTGCCTGCCGGAGGGGCTTCGGAAAGAATCTCGCGAAATCCGCGAGATAGTTTGAACGACGTAAACCTTTGATTGGTGCGGCCTAACGAGTTTAGTGCCCGTCTAAAAGCTCTCGTTAGGCATCCGGTTGTAGAGCCGCTTTGAGGATCAGCGCCGAATTATATTATATGGGTGGGTTCCCAACTTGCCTACTGGTTGTGGGATTTCAAATCTCCCTCATGTCCGACATTTTTGCGGATGACCAGGTTCGCAGGGTCCAGGAAGAACTTCGCAAGCGCCATCTGTTTTACGGGGAAATCACGGGTGAAATCAGCCCCTCGCTTACCGCAGCCATCGGCCGCTATCAGGAACGAAAGGGATTCCACCGCACTGGCTTTATTGATTTGGACACCTGCATATCCCTCGGCATTGCCCAAAGGCCTCTCGATCTTACGACCGCTTTTGTGACCGACAATCACGGGAATGTTCGCGGGGCTAACGGTGAATCCCTCGATCGGTCTTTGTCTTCCCGTTGGGCTATCGATGAGCGGGGCACTCAGTTCGAGCGCGCCCTCCTCGCGCACGGTGATGTCGCACTCGCCACCGCAGGTTCGGACGTCGAGCGAGCTGTACAGGATGAGATTGGAGTTAAACGTCGGTCGTTAGGTCACCCTCGCCGGTCGGCCGCGCCCAAGGAAAATAACCCTATTGTCCTGGTGTATCAGAGCTTTGATCATGCAATGAAATTCCTCTTCGGCGAGACCGATGAGAAAAAGAAGCATCGGATCGCCAAACGTCTTTGATCTCTGACGCGGTCGAACGGTTGCGTCCCGCTATTCGCGCGGCAAGATGGGCTCGTTTCTGGGACAGATAAACCGCCGCCGCTTTTGCCGTGCCTCGTCTTCGCGAAACCATTCCAATTGACGATTACGTCGTGAATGTTCTCATGCGCGATATCGTCGGCCACGATCGCCAGCCAGCCGCGTATCTTGTTTATCTTCACCTCTACGGCCGCGCCGCGCGCGCGAAATGGAAACCAGTTCCGGCGAGTTTGCGCTCGCTCGCGGAAGAAACCGGGCTCTCGAAGAGCGCCATCCAATCCGCGCTCGAACTCTTGCGCCGCCGTGAATTGATCGAGAGCGCGAGCGCGCACGCCAACGCAGTTCCGACTCATCGCGTGTTGCGTCATTGGCGCGGAGATGATCGTCGATCAAAACGGCGTAAGCTTTCGCGATGACGAAGCGTTCGATCGCGGTGGTGCTCGCGTTGATCGGGTTCTGTTGCGAGCTGCCCGCGCGTGTCGTCCGCGTCGAAATTGTTTCCAAAGCCGATGTCCTCGAGGGCAAAGCTTTCGGTGACGCCGGCGCCTATGAGAAAATCGTCGGCAAAATTCATTTCGCGGTGAAGCCGGACGATCCGCACAACAAAGTTGTCGTCGATCTCGACAAGGCCGAGCGGAACGCGGCCGGCGAAGTCGAGTTCGCCTCGGACTTTTATCTGTTGCGTCCGAAGGATGCGGCGCGCGCGAGCGGTTCGGTGTTGCTGGAGATTCCGAATCGTGGCGGGAAAGGCCTCCTTGCAGTTATTCAGGGCGGAAAATCGTCGCGCGATCCGAAAACGGAAGAGGAGTTCGGGGACGGATTCTTGATGGAGCGGGGCGTCACCGTGGCGTGGATTGGCTGGCAATGGGACGTGCGCGAAGACGCGGGAATGATGCGCCTATACGCGCCGGCTGCGCGCGCCGGCGACAAGCCGATCACCGGTCTCGTGCGGGCCGATTTCACAGTAAACGAAAGAGTCGACGAACATCCGCTTGGCCACGTGATCAGCGGGACGATCGGCGGGACGGAATACTTTTGTTCCGATCCGAAAGACCCGGCAAACGTTCTTACCGTCCGCGACGCGCCGCTGGCGCCGCGCCGGACGATTTCGCGAAACGACTGGGATCTGGTCGGGTCGACCGCGGCGAAAATGGAGCCGGGCCCGCGAACGATTCGATTGAAAAGCGGATTCGAACCGGGAAAGATTTACGAAGTTGTTTATCGCGCACGCGATCCGGTAATCGCTGGCTTGGGATTGGCGGCGGTGCGCGACTTTGCCTCTTATCTGAAGCAAGGCCGGAACGAGCTCGCGTCGTCGAACCGCGTTTATGCCGCTGGCATTTCGCAGAGCGGCCGCTTCCTCCGCCATTTTCTCTTTGAAGGGTTCAATGCCGATGAATCGAATAAGCCGGCGATGGACGGGATGCTGGTGCACGTCGCCGGCGCCGGCCGCGGCAGCTTCAATCATCGCTTTGCCCAGCCCTCGCGCGACGCGCAGCCGACGAACGCGCTTTTTTACCCGACCGATCTCTTCCCGTTTGCCGATACGCCGCAAACCGACCCGGTCACCGGCGAGACCGCCGGGCTGCTCGACCGCGCGAAGGCCGCTGGCGTGTTGCCAAAAATTTTCTATACCAACACTTCCTACGAATACTGGTCCCGCGCCGGCTCGCTCATTCACACGTCGCCCGATGGAAAACGAGACCTGCCCTTGATGGACAATGTCCGCATCTATTTTCTTGCCGGCCTCCAGCATTTTACGCCGCCCTTCCCACCCGTGCGCGACACGGAACGCGGCCTCGCACCGGCAAATGTTCCGAATCCGAATCCCGTTCGATGGTTCTGGCGCGCACTTTTCGTCGCCATGGACGATTGGGTGCGAGAGGACAAATCTCCGCCTGACAGCCGTTATCCGAAGCTTGCCGACAAAATACTCGTTAGGCCGCGCGACCTGAAATTTCCGGCGATTCCGGATGTCACGGTTCCCGAGCGCGTTCATGAAGCGTTTCGTCTCGACTTCGGTCCGCAGTGGAAGAACCGCATCATCACGAAACAACCACCCGGCGTCGGCAAACCGTTTCCCGTCTTCGTTCCGCAAGTCGACGCAGATGGCAATGATCTCGGCGGCGTTCGCCTGCCCGAGCTCGACGTCCCGATCGCCACCTACACCGGCTGGAATCTGCGCGATCCGAAATCCGGCATGCCCAGCGAACGCGTCAGTTTTCTCGGTTCGTTCTTTCCGCTGCCGAAAACCAACTCCGCCGCCGCCGCCGCGCAGGATCGGCGCAAGCCAATCGCCGGGCGTTACCAATCTCGCGACGATTACCTGCAAAAATTCTCCGCCGCCGCGAAGAAGCTCGCCGACGATCGCTTCCTGCTTCAGGACGACATCCAGGCGCTGATCAAACGTGGTGCGGAAGAGTGGGATTACATCACGAAGTAGCTGACGACGCGTGTTTACGGCGACAGAGCGCCGTCGCTACAACTGATCACTGGTCACGTATCACTGGTCACTCTGCTTGTCCCTTGTCACTCGTCACTGATCACTTCAGCATCCACGCATGACCGCTACCGCTGAACCGGACGATGCTGCGCCGTTGACCGGCGAAGAACACACGCCCGGTTTCCTCGGACATCCGCGCGGGCTCTGGTATCTCGCGTTCACCGAGGCGTGGGAGCGCTTTTCCTACTATGGGATGCAATCGCTCCTCGTCCTCTACATGGTCAACTATCTCCTCAAGCCGGGGCGGATCGAGCACGTCGCGGCGTTCGCCAGCTTTCGGAAACTCTACGGCGGTCTCGATGGCCAGGCGCTCGCTTCGGCCATCTTCGGCACGTATGCAGCGGCCGTTTATCTCACGCCCATCTTCGGCGGCTTTCTCGCCGATCGTGTTCTCGGCCGGCGCCGCACCGTGCTGCTCGGCGCGCTCACGATGGCCGCCGGCCATTTCCTGATGGCGTTCGAGCCCGCGTTTCTCTTCGCGCTTCTCTGCCTGATCATCGGGGTCGGGATGTTCAAGGGCAACATCGCCAGCCAGGTCGGATCTCTTTATCAACCTGAAGATCTGCGGCGCGCCGATGCGTTTCAGATTTTCTATCTCGGGATCAACGCGGGCGTAATCCTTTCACCGCTCATCGTCGGAACGCTGGGCGAGAAAGTCGGCTGGCATTACGGTTTCGCCGCGGCTGGATTTGGCATGCTGCTCGCCATCGCCATTTATCTCTTCGGTCAAAAATATCTGCGCACGAGCGATAATGACCCGCGCGTTGCGGCTGCTGCCAGGGCAGCTGGGACCGCCGCCGCACCAAAAGCAAAACTGACCGGCCGTGAGTGGCGCGCCGTCTTCGCACTCATCATCCTTATCCCCGTGATGGCCGTCGCGATCGTCCCGAACAACCAGATCTTTAATGCCTATCTCGTCTGGGGCGACCAGCAATTCGACCTCGTCTTCATGGGCAAAAAATTGCCTACGACCTGGCTCGTCACTCTCGACGCGATCGTCAGCGTCAGCTTCCTCGCCATCGTCGCGATTTTTTATCGCTGGTATTCGAAACGCCACCGGGAGCCCGACGAGATCACCAAGATCATCATCGGTTCAGGATTCTCGATCGCCGGCGCGATGTGCCTCGTCACCGCCGCCGCAACCCAGGGCGCCGGACAAAAGATCGGCCTCTTCTGGCCGGTCGCGTTCCATTTCCTGAACAGCATCGCATTCGCTCATCTCCTGCCCGTGAGCCTCGCTCTTTTCGCCAGGCTCGCGCCGAAAGCGATCAATGCCACCATCATCGGTCTCTATTATCTCGCTTTCTTCGCCGCGAATTCATTGGTCGGCTGGATCGGCGGCTACCTCGAGAAATGGCCCACCACGAATTTCTGGCTCCTCCACGCCGGCTGCGCCCTCGGCTCAGGCCTCTGCTTCGTCGCCTTCAAATTGTTTGCCGGGCATCATCTCGAAGCCGAAGGCGGATGAGACGGTGATTCGTCGCGGGTTTTCATTTCCCCAGGGATTGACCTGGCAAGCGAATCGGGCTACGTAGAACTCCAATGGATTCTACGTATTCGGTCACCCAAGCACAGACGAATTTGCCACGGCTGATCAAGGAGGCGGCGGATGAAGGGTCAATTGCAATCACGCGCCATGAAGAGACGGTCGCTTATCTGATCTCGCGCAGCCGCATGGACGCAATCATCGAGACGCTCGATCTGCTCGGCAATCCGGCGGCGATGAAGGCGCTGCGGGATTACGAGGCGGGTAAGACGAAATTCCTGCCGCTGTCCGCGCTCAATGGAGACGAGGGTTGAGCTCTCGGAGCAGGTCGTCCGTTTCATAGACCGACGAGCTCCCGAGCCGCGCCGGAGGTTACGCGAGGCGGTCCGCGGCCTGGCCCGCGAGCGCGGCGATATCCGCGCACTCGACGGACCCCTGAAGGAGTATCACCGGCTCCGGGTCGGCGGTTACCGGATCATCTTTGTCTACAAAATCTCCGCGAAGCGTCGCACCATCCAAGGCATCTTCGCGGAGCAACGGAGCGCGGTTTACGAAACTTTTCAGCAGCTTCTTCGAAGGCATTTGCTCGAAGGAGAGAAGCCGTAAGGGTCGAAGCAGCGACTATTGAATGAACCGGATCGTCATCGGGTAGCGGTAGAATTTTCCGTCGCTGGCCTGGATGGCGGCGATGATGACGAAGACGGCGTTCAGGATCCAGAGGATGGCGAGGAAAGCGAAGCCGACCAGGACGAGGCAGAAGATCGCGGCCACGACGTTGTAGATCAGCATCGAGATCTGGAAGTTGACCGCTTCCTTGCCGTGGGCGTCGAGCTCGGGCGCGTCGTCGCGCTTGATCAGCCAGAGGATGAGTGGCGGGAGAAGGTGGCCGGGGAAATGCATCAGCACGCCGAGCAG
>DASQPH010000023.1:0-4304 GCA_035644055.1 Chthoniobacterales bacterium | reverse complement strand
ATTGTCGTGCCGATCATGGGCGAAGGGATTCGCAACGCGAAGGTCGTGACGTTGTTGAAAAAGCCGGGAGACAAGATCGCGCTCGACGATCCGCTCTGCGAAGTGGAAACGGACAAGGCGGTGTATCCGATTGAATCGTCGTTTGCCGGCACGATGGGCGAATGGAAAACGGAAGTCGGCGCGACTGTCGATATCGGGGAGGAGCTGGGCACGATTTTGACCGAAGCCGCGGACGAGATCGAAACGTCCGCCGCCCGGAATGGCGATTCGGAGCGGAGCGCAGAACCAAAAGTAAGGGACGCGCAGAAGCCCGTCCCTCCGAGCAAAGGAATCGAGCCGGCGCTGTCGCCGACGATCGTTCGCAAGCTCAGCCGGGTTGTTCCGGTAAATTTGCAAATCGATGCGCGTTGGGACGCGATTCATTCGGCCCGCGCGAAGGCAAAGAAAAAAGAAGGCAAGAACGCGCCATCGCCGTCGTTGATGGTGGCGTGGGCCGTCGTCCGAGCAATGGAAAAACACGCGCCGTTTCGCCGAATCATCCTGGAAGATGATCGAATCGTGGAGAACGACGACTTCGATCTGGGCGTCGCCGTGGCGCTCGAGGACGACCGGCTCGCAACCGCGGTCGTGACCCACGCGAACAAGCGCGATTGGCCCGATTTCGTGAAGCGTTATAACGAAACCGTGGCGGAAACGCGGACTGGTCGCGTCGACGCGATGAATGCACCGCTCGTGATCAGCAGTCTCGGAGCTTTTGGCGTTCGCGCGGCGGCGCCCATCGTCGTGCCGCCGTCAATCGCGACGCTGTTCGTCGGCTCCGCCCATTACGAAACAATGGGCGACGGCAAAAAAAGCGAGCCGGTAGAAGTAATCACGCTTTCTCTGACGTTCGATCATCGGGTTGTGAACGGCGCGGGCGCGGCGAACTTCGCCCACGATGTGAAGAACGAGATTGAGCGTTTCGGAATTCCCGCGCTCAAGCATTAGCGTTTCGGACCATCGTTCCGCCGCGCTTTTGTATTGATCGCGAAGCCCCTCTGGGCGTATCAAGATTCTCGCGACCCACAAAGTCCACCTTCCAGTTTCTCACCCTTACACCTAACGAAAGGTTCACCCATGCCCAGCTCCTCCACCAACGTCGTCCCCGTCGGAACAAAAATCTGCAAACCATTTCTCCTCGACGTGATGGTGTTCAGTCCGGAATCGGGATACAAATTTCATGTCAGCGTCGAGCGCGACTGCACGCCGACAGCGGACGCCATTTGGAAACTGGTCTTCGATCTTTACAAGGTCGTGGCCGGCCAGCCCGATGTCGCGTTGGTTCACGTTTCATTCACGTCCGGCGCGCCGGTTGAACAACAGGCGATCCAAAACATGGCCGCGCAGGGAGTGAATCAGGTCCAGGCGGACAACTTGATCAACAACGTTTATCCAGCTGCCAAAGCGATCGCCGGTAATACAAGTCCATCGCCCGAACAGAAGCAGGCGATCCACGATGCGATGAGCAGTGTCGTTAATGTCGACGTCTGAGACTGGTCGTTAGGCCAAAGACCGCCAGAAATAGCATCGCGAACGCGCCTGTGAAAATGACGTTTCCGTTTCCGGCCCGGGACGGAATTATGAAGGCGGGTTGCGGAGTTGCCCTGATTTTTTGCAGCCTGTCGTGGGCTCCGGCTCAGGAGGCCGCGCCGGTCGAGCTCAATTTCGGCCCGACGCCGGCAAAAAATCCGGCGCAGAAGAACGATGAAGCAACGCTTGCGTTAGCGCGTCAACGCGGTCTCAAAGACTTGCGGGTTAGGTACGTTAAGGTCGAAGCGCGCTGGGCCAAGCAGATCCGATTACCGCTGGCTCCCGGCGACCGGCTCACGAACGAGAAATTATCCGAGAGCCTGAACGCTCTGCGGGCCGCGATCACTTCCCCAAAAAATCTCGATCTCGGATTGCGATCGCAAGGTGAAGTGGGCGTGCTCTACATCTACGTCGATTACGACACCTCGGCGGCAGACGGCACGGTCGGCGTGATTTTCCGGCCATACTATGTGGATATCGCGCTCGTCGAGATCGGCAGAAACGTCTTGCCCATCCCGCGCTCTCCGTGGGCGACGTTTTATCAGAATGTGCCCGAGCCGTTGCGCGCGTTTAATCCGACGGTCGGTCTTTCCTACGACCGCGCATTCGGATCGGCGATCACCGCCAGTTTCGGCGGCGATCCGTTCTCACTGTTTTCCAAGAACGATTCCGGGGCGCTGACTCGCCAAATAGATCTGCACGGCGACGGCGCGAAGTCATTCGAGAACGATTTCTATCGCGCCAGCGGCGGCGTGAGTTACACGGTCCACAACACGAACTCATCTTTTGAGGAGTTCACTTTCTCGGCCGACTTCGATGGGACCAGGGAACCGCTGGGCACGGGCGAACACTCGCGTGAGGCGGGCATCGCGGCGCTCGGTTTAAAAACGAAAGTGGGACCTAACGCGCGTCTTTATCTTAGCGCCGGATACCATCACAGCAGCGATAGTTTTCTTGACGGCGAAACTGGCATCGAAAACCATACGACCACCGATGGACAAACGGGCCGTCTCCTGTTCGACGCGATTCCGCCGAAGATTGAGGGTTTTCTTCGTGCCGCGATTTGGGAAGAAGCTGCGTGGCTAAACGGCGACGCCTATCAGCGCGTCGTTCTTCGCGCTGCTTACGAAAAGGAGATTCCGATCGCGCCGAATCAAACCATCGGATTGGAAATCGTGGCAGGCGCCGGACAGACATTCGGTGACGTGCCGGCGTATGCGCGATTTTTCGGCGGCAACGCGCCCGGCCAATTTCTCTACGACAGCGCCACCTCGACGAGTCTCATGATGATGCCGGCCGGCCCGGTGATTCGCAGTCTGGGCGAAAACGAAGCGCATCTGCGAAATGGGCGAAATACTTTCGGCGGCGAAAGGTTTTGGCATTTGAACATCAACGCCACGATCCCGATTCCGCCGTGGTCGATGCCGCTCATTCCAAATGTCGTGACCGACATTCCGGACATCGACGGCAATCCGCTCACGGTTAAAACGCTCTTGCGACGACAAATCGATGTCACCGGGCCGAGCATGCTGGCCGCGGTCTTGCAGGGGCAAGGTATGGATGCGCGGGAGGCCAGCCGCCGCGCTAAACAAATTCTCCAGGAGGTCGCGCCGGCGACGCATTTCATCATCGACGAAGCGAATCTGTTTTCGATCAAGCCACTGTTGATGTTCGACGCCGCCGGTTTATCAGGCCCGCGCGGTGAAGACGAAACGTGGCTGGCTGCCGGCGCCGGAATTCAACTCACAGTCGTGACCGCGAAATTCGAAGCGGGCTACATGCACACGTTGTCGGGGCCAACATTTGGCGACAAAGGAAACGCCTTTGTCCGCCTCGTGTTCCAGAATTTGTTCTAATCGCGGCGCGCGAGTCTACTTCGTGCGCTGGATATAAGCGTTGACCTGTTCCTCGAGAATCTCCAGCGGCAGGGCGCCATTCGTCAGAACGACGTCGTGGAATTGCCGCTGATCGAACTTCGTCCCCAACTCAGTCTGCGCGCGTTTCCGCAATTCCTGGATCTTGAGCATGCCCACTTTGTAGGCGCAGGCCTGGCCGGGATTGACGATGTAACGCTCGATCTCAGCGGTGACTTCTTTTTCCCCCATGCTCGTTTTGTCGCGCATGTAGGTGATCGCCTGCTCGCGCGTCCAGCGTTTCGCGTGAATGCCGGTATCGACGACGAGCCGCACCGCGCGGAAAAGCTCAGCCTGAAGCCGGCCGAGATCCCCAAACGGATTGCCCTCGTACCAGCCCGCTTCTTTCGCGAGCCACTCGGCGTAAAGCGCCCATCCTTCCTGGTAGGCGGTGAACGGAATGAGCTTCCGGAATTGCGGCACGCCTTTGAGCTCCTGCGCGGTGGCGATCTGCCAATGATGGCCCGGCACGCCTTCGTGATACGCCAGCGTGGGCATGCTCCACTTCGGAATCTCGGTCATGTCGCGCAGGTTCGCGTAAAAAACGCCCGGCCGCGTGCCGTCCATCGACGCACCATTATAGTACGCACCCGGCGCCGTGGCTTCCTTGAACACCGGCACCCGTTGCACTTCGACCTTCGCTTTCGGCACCGTCGCGAAAATGAGCCGGCAACGTTCGATCGCGTCGTTGATCAGGTGCATGTATTCGGCGAGCGCATCGGTGCGGCCTTTGTCGTCGTTCGAAAATTGGAAGCGCGGATCTTTCCGGAGCTCTTCCATTGCTTCGGCGACGGGCCGGCCGGCAAAACCGTTCGCGTCGAG
>DASQPH010000022.1:0-29838 GCA_035644055.1 Chthoniobacterales bacterium | reverse complement strand
ATGATCGCCGGGTTCATCATCACGGGAAATTCATCGAAAACAGTCCTTCTTCGTGGCCTGGGATCGTCGCTGGTCAATGCGGGCCTGAGTGATGTCCTCCAGGATCCCGTCCTTGAGCTCCGCAGTTCCAATGGATCGTTGATCTTCAGGAACGACAATTGGAAGGACGACCAGCGGAGCCTGATCGAGGGGACTCCTTTCCAGCCGGCGGACGATCGAGAGTCGGTGATCGTGGTGACGCTCCAGCCAGGCGCTTACACGGCCGTCCTCACGGGCAAGGACCAAACCACCGGCGTGGGTCTGGTGGAACTGTATGACATCAGCCAGGCTGTTGATTCGCAGCTGGCTAACATAAGCACGCGCGGCTTTGTCCAGACCGGCGCCAATGTCATGATCGGCGGATTCATTCTGGGTAATAGCAGCAACACCACCCACGTGGCCATCGTGGGACTCGGGCCTTCGCTGGCTCAATTCGCCCTGAACAATCTTCTGGAGGATCCGACCCTCGAATTGCACGATGGCAACGGCGCGCTCATCGCCTCGAATGACGACTGGATCGATGATCCGGTCTCCGCGGCCGCACTGATCACAAACGGCCTGGCTCCGGGTAATGTGAAGGAATCGGGAATCTATGTTTCCCTGCTGCCCGGGCAGTTCACGGCGATCCTTGCCGGTAAGAACGGCGGAATCGGGGTAGGTCTGGTCGAGATTTACAATCTTAGATAAGGTGCAGCGACGAGCGCTCAATCGCAGTAGTTCGTAACGAAGAGCGCGTCCGGGAGACTTGAGCTCGATGTGGGAAGCGTCAGCGTTTGCTGTAGGCGCGGTGGTCATCACCGCTGGCGCGTTGTCATTGCTGTATCCGTTGCGTTGGATCGGGATCCGGACGCGCGGCACTGCGTTTGCCGTGATTGCAGCCGGCTTTCTGGTCGTGGCGCTCGGCGCCGGGATGCTCGATTCTTATTTCGTTTACCTGGGCTTCGTCCTCGCCGTTGCTGGTCTCATTTCGCTTCTTCGGCCGTTGCGCTTCCTTTACATTCGAACACGGCGGCTGGCGTTGGCTGTTGTCGTTTTCGGCATCTTGATGTCTGTCGCAACCGCGCTCATTCCTTATGGTGAGCACAGGCCTGCGACTGCCGGGACAAAACTTGATGAATGGATGCCGCGCTGGCAGGTCGGCGAAAAGCACGCTATTGAGATAGCCGCGTCGCCCGACAAAGTCTTTGCCGCCATTCACGCGGTCCGGGCCGATGAAATATTGCTTTTTCGCACGCTGGTCGCAATTCGGCGCTGCGGGCCGACCGGTCAGGAAAGTATCCTCAACCCGCCCGAGGAACAACCGTTGCTCGACGTGGCTACCCGAACCAGTTTTATTCTGTTAAGTAACGATGCGCCGCGCGAAATCGTAGTAGGCACGGTGATCTCGGCCCCCCGCGAAGCGCGAGCCGCCGGAAAACTGGAGCCGGATCTATTTCGCAAGAATCTTAGGCCGGGAGTTGCTCTGGCTGCCATGAATTTCCTGGTCGCACCGAATGATCGCGCCGGTTCGACCGTGACGACAGAAACGCGCATTTACGCGAATACTCCGGCGGTTCTCCGCCGGTTTGGAGTTTACTGGCGGATCATCCATCCCGGCAGCGATTTGATTCGCCGAATGTGGTTGCGTGCCATCGCGCAACGCGCCGAGCGAGATGACGCCGCCGGCCGATGATGTGCGCCGGGCGCTACAATTGTGAGCGAAATGGGAGCATTAGCCACTCCGTCGTTCGCTCCCACCAGGAACGGTTCTTGAACTCTTGCAAGGTGTATTCCCGGGCCTCGCGCAGATCTTTCTCGAAGATGTTTTCCATTTCGCGGCCAAACTTCTCGTCGGCGACCACCACGTCGAGTTCCTCGTTTATTTCCGACGAACGCGCGTCGAAATTCGACGAACCCAACATCGAAAAGAAACCGTCCACAACCATCGACTTCGTGTGAATCATCGTCGGTTGGTATTCGAAAATCTTTACCCCGCCTTCCAGCATCCGCCCGTAGGCGGCGCGTCCCGCCGATTTGGTCAACGGCTGGTCGTTGTTTTCTCCTGGCAATAACAGGCGGACATCCACGCCGCGCCGGACCGCTTTCACGAGAAGGTCCACCTGATCGTCGGTAGGTGTGCAGTAGGGGTTCGTGATCCAGATTCGTTTCTCTGCCCCGGCAAACGCTGTTGCTTGCACGAGAGGAATCGGAGCCATCGAAAACGAGTGAGACGCGACCAGCTGCGCTCTCAAGTCGCCGGCGTCCGGCAACTGAGGAAACTGTGCCGCGCCGCTCAAGGCCTCGCCGAACGCCTTCACCCAGTGTTCCTCAAATGCGCCCTGGAGTTTCGCAACCAAAGGCCCTTCGATGCGAATCTGAGTATCCCGCCAATGGTCCTTGTCCTGCGCGCGCCCGGCCCATTTTCGCGCGAAGCCAGCGGAGCCGGTGAAGCCGACCTTGCCGTCGATGACGAGGACGCGCCGATGGGATCGGCGGTTGGTGCGATCGACCCGCCAGGAGGCGGTGGGGTGGTAGTAGGCAAACTTGCATCCGGCCTCGCCCATCATCCGCACATCCGAGTTATCGAGGCTCCAGCTCGATCCGATGCCATCGAGAAGGATGCGGACTTCGATCCCGGCCTTCGCCCGTTCACAAAAGGCGTCGCGGAATTGTCGGCCCACTTCGTCGGAATGGAGAATGTAACTGGCGAAGTTAATCGTTTGCCGCGAGGCGCCGATGGCCTTGAGCATGGCCGGGAAATACTCGTCGCCGTTTGCAAGTAGCTCGATTTTATTGCCGGGGATCGGGACAGGATCGGCGAGCGCAAGGGCCGAGCCGAAGAACTCCGGAGCGCGCACCGTGAAGGTGTGTTCCAGCGGGTAATCGAGAGTGTGACGCCGGATGAAAAACAGGCAGAAAATCAGGACGATGGCGAGGAAGCCCATGGTAAGCCCGATCCATTCGGCGACGGCGAGACGCCACCAGCGTTGGTGCAGCCAATGCGAAGAGTGTGCCCGTTTTCGTGCCATAACAGCGCGATTCCAGACTTGAATCGCGCTGAACTTGTCAAACGAGCGGATCGTTTAGCCGGTCCGCTCCACCGGCCCGCGCTAGTGCCCTCCCTTGCCGAAATCTTCGACCGACATCACCACGTCCCGGTCGTCGAACGGAACGTGGGAGGACGCGCTGAACTTAAACGCCACCCGGCTCGTCCGGATTTCCTTGATGCTGAAATGGACGGTCCGCATTCGGATATCAAATTGAAGGGTAAGGCCGACCTTGCGGAAGCGCGCGTCCATGTCCCGGATCCAGTCCTTGAAACGTTCCGGATTGAATGTGCCCATGTCCCGGGTGAGGACGAGATGGACGAGATTACGAATCACTTCGCGCTGTTCTTTTGGGCGCGAATGCAGCTGAAGCATCCCCGGCCTGAAGCAGGAGCGGTACCGGCGCCGGTCCCCGCCAAAAGAATCGGCATGCCTCCTGCTTATGGAAACTATAATGTTGTCGCTGAAGCGCCAGATCACGAGTTGCCGCGCTGCCCTTCGTGCGGCCAAACGCCGGGCCGCGTTCACTCTGAGCGAGATCGTTATTGCCCTCGCGATTCTGGGCGCAATGTCTACCGGCGCTTACATCGGCTTCAACTCGCTCACTACCTACGCCGTTACTTCGCGTCTTTACACCGAAGCCCTCACAGCCGCGCAGAACCAAATCGACGTCGTCCTTTCCAAGGCGCCTTTCGACGTCAACGCGGCCTACGTCTCCGGCGGCTTCAATCCCGCGCTAGGCAAAATCCCCGCTGAGCTGATGACGGTTGCCGAATTGGATGCTCTCGGTGCGTCCGGCGTGACCTTTCCCTCTTCACCGCCTTCAGCACCGCCGGCCAAGACCGATACCTATTACCCCTACTATCCTTATTATCGGGACGGTAGCACCCCTAATGTGCTTAAGAAGCAAGCCTTCATCTATCAGGATCCCGTAACCGGAATCACGGTCGTTACCGGAACCCTCGCTCTCAACATCACGGATCCCGGTTTAACGATGACCTATCTTAACTCAGCAAATCTCAATATCCGCCGGGCCAACGCGACAGTCAGCTACACCTTCCGTAACAAAAACTACAGCGTTGCTCTGGATTCAATGCGGACCGCCGACCAATGAAACTCTGTGTCTCTCATCGGCTTCGAGAAGCTGCCTTTACCGTCATGGAAATGGGGGTCGCCGTCGCAGTTTTCATGCTTCTGGGTCTCGCCTTTTTCCAGGTGCTTCAGTCCGGTCTAACGCTCGCCGCGAAGAGTGCGGCGGTAAATGGCGCGCATGAGGAGGCGCGCCAGGGAATACTCCGTCTTACGCGTGACATTCACGCGTCGATCTCGGTGCCTCAGTTACGCGACGCCAATTTTGCCGTGATCAGTTCAACGCCGAGTCCGAGCGCCTCCCCGAGTGCGACGCCTCCTACCGCCCCGGCCATCTCTTTTCAGAACGTCTCGTCCGGTCCTAACTGGATTTGGAACGATCCCGGTGGATCGGCCGGCCAGATCATGATCAAGGACGGTGTCAACGGCCCGCCCACTGCTGGCATGCACCTGATTATTCCGGCCTGGAGCATTGAAGACGATATCACCAAGGTCACGGGCGCAAGCGTGTCCGGCCACTCGAATGTCTGGACAGTGCATGGCTATGAAACCGGGGTGAAGCGTTCTCCATCTTATGCGGGTGCCTACTACGCAATCACCTACTACACGAATCGATCGATGTATGTGGTCAAGAACGGCAGCTATGTCGCTGACTCAAAGGGTGATTTCAATCTTGTTAGCGGCAAATACGTTCAGGTCACCGCGGGTACTGGTACTTATCATTATGAGAATGGCGAGCTGCACTACTACCTCCAGCGTTACAATGGTACTTCGTTCTATTGGCAGGATACGGCTACTGTCGCTCGTTATCTCAGTAGCCCGAACCCATTTTCGGTTCCGCTAAATCAATTCGGTGGTTCCGATAACCGGTATGTGCAGGTGGCTATCAGTGTCCGGGATCCCAGAACAAGCAATCGCGGCTATCTCGCGACCTCGACTTTGCTGAATACAAAGATCGATTATCGCTCGCGGCTCACAACCTTCCAATGAAACTCAAAAATCGCAGCAGCGACGGCAGCATCCTTGTCGTCACTATCATCGTTGTTTTTGTCCTGCTCGTTCTTCTGGGAATAGCGGTCGATTACTCAACTCAGGTTTCGCGCCTTAGCCAGCGCAGCCGCAAGACAGCCCTGGCGATGGAAGTCGCGGACGGCCATCTCGAATACCTCTTCACCAGTTGGCGGAATATTTATCGTACGACCTGGACTACCGTGTATGGGAGTAATACGGGCGGCACCGATTACTCGCTCGTCGGCACGAACTACTTTTACACCGACTGCCCAAATTGTACGGTATCGGGCAGCGGCTCCACCGCGCCCACGCCCGTGCCGAATATGACGCCTTCTGGCACTCCTCCGGCGATTGCAATGCCAGCTACGAACAATTTTCCCACGGATGCCAATTACACCGTGACTCAGTACCGGATCCAGGCAGTTGATCCAATGATAAGCCTGGACTCAAACGGAAACGCTCTGGTTGAATCGGGCAGCAAAGGTGGCGGCAGTTTTGGGCCGATGAGTCCCAGCGCCCAACCGCCCGCCGGCTACGGCCCGAACCCTGCCTACGGAGCTAACGGATTCCCCTACAGTTTCTATTATCTTGCGTCCGTCGACGTAACCGTGCCGACACTGACTGGAAACGTCACCGCCAAGGTGCGTCGAGTCTTTGAAAAGAAATTCGATCTACCGTGGTCTTATCTAATGTTTTACGTTGACGATCTCGAACTGCAGCCGAATGCCAGCCTGAGTGTCGACGGGCCCATTCACACAAACAACAGTCTTTATATCGGGACGAGCAACTTCACTACGAATTCACGTGTGGAATATGGTGCAAACTACGCCAACGACTTCTCGCCTAATGATTCACGCAATGGCAGTGGCGCCACGTCGCCAAATTTCGCCAAGAGCGATTCCTCGTTAACCTTGTCGGATTGCCCGCCAGTCCAGACGTCACCCTACCTTCCGTTCGGCTGGAACCTTAGCATGAGCCTTACCGGCACAAACCAGAACGACGGCTATCGTGAAATCATCGAGCAACCGGCGGGGGGAACCGATCCTTTGGCGAGCGTGCGAATGTACAACCAAGCCGGTTTACGCGTGTTTATCGATGGGAGCGGGACGATAACGGCGAAGTATCTTGACGGGTCAACGCTAAACACCGGCGCGCTGAACACGGTCAAGACCTTCGTCACGACCGGAAGCTCGAGCAACAGCACCCTCGCCAGCAGTTATGTCTTTTACGATAATCGCGAGGCAAGTTACATCAAAGCGACCAACGTTGACGTTTACCAACTAGCCAAAGCGGTCAATGCCGGTTCGATCCCCAACTGGAACGGCGTTCTTTATATTTCGGATACGAGCGCCCTGATGTATAACTCGGATCTTACCCCGCGGTCCAGCCCTACGCCCACGCCGCCACCGGCCAGCGTCACGTATAACGGCACGACTTATTCGACCTATAGACGCGGCATTCGCCTGATCAATGGTGGTATCCTCCCTAGTAACGGACTTACGATCGTGACCGACAACCCAGTTTACATCGTAGGTGACTACAATGTTAATCCAAATGGGAGCACCAGCGGCGGTTCAGCCCCGAACCCGGCACCGACCCCGCAATCAGATGTTTCTCCGGCCGCGAGCCCAGCCCCTGGCAACGTCGTTAGCGGCACCGCAAAGTACGCGTCGGTTATGGGCGACACGATCACGCTGTTATCAAAGAACTGGGTCGATACGAACTCGACTGGTAGCGTGACAGGCGCCTCGCGGTTTGCGGCAAACACCACCGTCAACTCCTGTTTGGTAGCTGGTAATTCCGTGAGCTCGGGCGGTGTTTACGGCGGCGGCGGCGAAAACTTCGTTCGTTACCTTGAAGACTGGAACCATAACGGCAACTACTTCACCTACTGGGGCTCGATGGCTCAGCTTTTCCGGCCTCAGCAGAATATTGGGGTCTGGAGCGGGTCTGGCAACGTGTACAAAACGCCCACCCTGAAATGGCATTACGATGACGACCTGCTCACTGCTGGCGCGCCTCCCGGCAACCTGGACATTGCCGCCTATCTCCAGCAACAGCGCTGGTATCAGGTTTACTAACTCTAACTCACCGGAAAAATATGCGATCGCTTCTCCTCGCAGCCTTGCTTTCTTGCACGATAACAGCTCACGGCGCGCTCGATCTTACGCCCTTTCCTTCCGAATTTGAGGGGGAAGGCGTGAAGTATACCGAGCTCAGATTCAAGGATGACACGCGGCGGGTAACCCTTACAATTCCACAGAATTGGACCTGGCGCGGCAGTTCGTCCCAGCTGCGGCTTATGCCCCCGGCAACCTTTAATCGCGCCGACGCGACTATCTTTACCGCTCCTCTCGCTGCACCGCAGGCATTGGATCAGAAAACGATCGACGCGCTGCGTCAGCAGTTTGTCGCCGACCTGCCGGGCGGATCGCAGGGTGTGCAAATTCTAAGTGAACAGAGTCCGTTGCTCCTTAGCGGAAACATACCTACGTTCGAGTTTACCGCCACCTATCAGGTGATGGGTCAAGTGTATGTTCGCAGCACCCTCTTCTCCAATCTTCCGGACATGCAGCTACGTTGCCAGCTAACCGCGTTGAAAAAGGATTTCGATCCTCTGCACCGGCAATTCATCTCGAGTCTGATCTCATGGCAATGGCAGGGACCGACAGTCCCGGCAACCGCCGGGCCGAACGCTGCCTCAAAGTAAGCGCAGTTCAGAAGATACGGCGCACTATTCGGTTTCCTGCGCGTTGGTCAGGAGCCGGGCGATCGTTTCCTGAATGTCGGCGATGCAAACTGGTTTTTTGAGGTAGGCATCGCCGCAGGTTTGCAGCGCGTGCCGGTGATCAGCTTCGTCCCCATAGGCCGAATAATAAAGGATGGGGATTTTCGAATTGAGAGCCCGAAGCTTTTGGCAAAGCTCCACGCCGGTGCCATCCGGCAACCGGACGTCGAGAATGTAGAGGTCGAAATTGATTTCTCGCGCCAGTTCGAGGCCCTCGGCGACGCTTCCCGCCGTGAGAACGCCGTAGCCGCAATCCTGCAAGAGAGCAGCCATCATCAGCCGCGTGTCCTGATGATCGTCTACGTGAAGAATGCGGGCTTTCGTGCGTTCCATCGTGGCGTTTTTTTTCTTTCTCGGGTCAGCCTAACAGAGGGGGCGCGCGACCGCACGATTTCTCTTTTTCGGCGGCTGAATTCCCCCTCCCGTCGCGGAAAAAATTTTATTGACACAATTATGCAGCCGGACGCATACCTGACGGCGAAGCAGTCGGAAAACAAGGAGGTTTCACATGCTCATCAATCGTTCTCGCCAAATCGTTGGCGCTCTTTGCGCCTTGGTCTTCATCACTGTCATCGCGGCAGCCCAGGCGGCCGTGGTTTGGGATCTCAACCCGAGCGATTCAAACGCGGCCGTGGGAGGCAGCAGTCACACGTATACCAGCTCGGGATTTTCGATCACCGCCTACGGATTCGACAACCATTCCGGCATCGGCACTGCCCACGATCTTTTTTACAAAAACGTGCCTGAAATCGGCGGGGCTACGGAAACCGGCCTTGGTCTCGTCAACACTCCGAACAATGAGCTCCAAGCCGGACTGCATTTCATTCAATTTGATTTCACTTCCGCGCTCGCGGCCGGAATGTTTAACGGCCAACTGAGCGTTGGCAGTATTCAGGCGAACGAGAGTTTCACGATTTTTGGCTCGAACACGCTCGGTACGCTCGGGACGCAGGTCTCCGGGATATTTGGCAGCACTTTCGACGACCAGTTCGTCAGCATCCCGAACTTCGGGCAATTCAATTATTATTCGGTGTTGGCGATGTCGGCTGACGTGTTGCCAGTCGCTGTGCGCGCCGACTTGGGGCCGGTTCCGGAAATGAATACGCTGCTGCCCATCGGGGCTCTCCTGACGCTCCTGGCCGCGACAACCGCCTGGCGGAAGCGTCAAGTGTCAGCGTAATTCCGAAACTCGCTTCGAGCCTTGGGTTGGCTCAGTGGTTCGAAAGAAAAAGAACTTTCCGATGATCGAACCCCAACAGCCGCTTCGCGTGCTTTGCGCGGACGATAACGTGCTTGTGCTCGATATGCTGTCGAAGACCTTGCAGTCTGCTGGTCATCATGTCGAAGTGGCCACCGACGGCCGCGCGGCCGTCTCGCGAGTGGCAGAAGATCCGGATTATTTTCAAATGATCGTGACCGATACCCGCATGCCGCGCCTTGACGGTTTCGGAGTGGTCGAAGAGGCGCGCTCGGCTGGCTTCGCCGGGAAAATCATCGTTTTTGCGAATGCGCTCAGTGCCGAGGATCGGCAGCGGTATGCCGACCTGCAGGTAGATCGAGTGATCGATAAACCAGGTAAGGCCGGCGAGTTAGTCGGGGCGATCAGCGAATTGCGGGCGAGTCTGGTCTGACTCGGATGGTGCCTTGCGGCGTTTTCTGACGGGCGAGGGGTTTCATTACTAAAGCTCCGTAATAAGCGGCTTTGGAACGATTTACCGGAATTTTTTCCGCAGCTGGCCCGGAAGCGGCTTTATGGAAATTATAAATGAGTATTTGTCCCCGCTGTATCCTAGTAGTTGCCGCCGCCGCCCTCCTTTCGCTGGGTGCAGCGAGTCCGGCTCGCGCGTTGGTCTTGGACTGGGACACTGCGGCGTGGACGCCTGGAGACCTGGTTAATTCCTACGATCTCAATGGCGACGCGGTGAACGACATCACCGTTCAGATCACCTCGCAGCAGGCCAATATCTGGGCGAATGATCCAACCTCGGGTTTACAAGCTCCCGTCGATAACCAGACGCTCACCGGTGGCCTCTCCCTGGCGGAAAATTCATTAATGCTTGCCGCCAACCTCCACACCAAGAGCGCGTGCACCGTCCAAATTACTTTCAGCGGCGGCAATGGGGCGCTGAATACGCCGGGAGCCGCGAATGTCTCGTTCACGCTTTTCGATATCGACATCACTACGAACGCCGACGTTATCAGTAACATTTACGGCGTCGCCGTAGACGGAACCCACGTCGCTCCGACGATTACCAATGTGGGATCGACGGTTACGCTTACCGGCAGCGGTCTCGCGCAAGAGCTGGCCGGCAATGGCGTCGCATTGAACAATTCAGCCAACGGCAATGCAACAATCAGTTTTGGCGCGACGTTGATCACCGACGTTTTCTTCAATTTCGGCAACACCGCCGGCGCGCCGCGTTATCAGGACATAGGCATCAGCGACATTTCGTTCACGCCGGTTCCTGAAATCAATCCCGCCGTCGCTTCCGTGGGCAGTTGCCTGCTCGCTCTTAGCCTGGCTGTGTTTGGCCACAGGCGAGCAAAGGCGCGCCGCCGCCCGCAGGACTAAACAGAAGCTGGTTCTCGCGATGCGCTGGAAGGCGACATCGCGCGCAGTTTCGAAACCGTGGCGGGAATAATCTCGAGCGCTTTGTCGACGTCTGCGTCGGTGTTGAACCGGCCGAATGAAAAACGCATGCTGGCTCGCGCTCGCTCGGGTGGCACGTTCATGGCCCGGAGGACGTGCGAGGTCTCGAGAGACCCGGTGCGGCACGCCGAGCCGGCGGAACAACAGAGCCGGTGCCGATCGAACATCACCAGGGCGGCGTCCGATTCGATGCCGACGAAAGAAAGGTTCGACGTGTTCGGCAACCGCGCGGTGCGGTCGCCGTTTACGAACGTGTCCGGCACCCGTTCCAACACGCCGGACTCAAAACGGTCCCGCATTGCGCGCACTCGGCTGTTCTCTTCCGCGAGTGCGGCGGCGGCGCATTCGGCTGCTTTTCCCAGCGCAACGATCGACGCCACATTCTCCGTTCCGGCGCGGCGATTGTTCTCCTGGCTTCCGCCGATCAAGAGCGGCTTGAACGCCGACCGCTTGTTCACGTAAAGCGCGCCCACGCCTTTCGGCCCATGCAATTTGTGCGCGGAAAGCGCGAGCGAGTTTAGCGTCATGTCCGCGAGACGGATCGGCATTTTTCCCACGGTTTGGATCGCATCCGTGTGGAAGAGCACCCGTTTTCGGCGTGTGATCGCCGCGATTTTCTCCACTGGAAACAGGACGCCGGTTTCGTTGTTCGCCCACATCACGGTAACGATGGCGGTTTGCGGCGTGATCGCCCGCTCCAGTTCGTCCAGGTCCAGGTTCCCGTCGCCATCGACACCGACGACTGCCAGCGTGCAACCCCGTTTGGTCACGGTTTCGCAATGAACCCGGGTGGCGCTATGTTCGACCGCGGTCGTCACGACGTGGCGACGATTCGGATCGAGCTGGAGCGCCGAGTTTACCGCCGCGTTATTCGATTCCGTGCCGCAACTGGTGAATACGATCTCCCCCGGGTCGCAGCCTAGCAACGCCGCCACGCGTTCCCGCGCCAGGTCGATCGCCTGTCGGACCTGTCGCCCGAACATGTAGCCGCTCGACGGGTTGCCGTAATAATCCGCCAGGAACGGCAGCATCTCCTCGATCACTGCCGGATCGAGCTGGGTTGTCGCATTGTTATCGAGATAAATGATCTGGTCGCCCGGGATCATGGAAGCGCCCATTTTAGGCGGCGGAACCGGCCTCGTAAAGCGCGGCTTACTGCGGCGGTCGCGGCGCATTGCCGGGATGTTGGGGCTCGCGGTGGGTGTAACGGAAATAAAGATTTCGCAAGTAGATCGGCAACGGCATCGCTGTGCTCAACACGCCCACGGAATCGCGCTGGTAAATCGCAAAATAACTGAGCATCAGCAGGCTCCCGATCGCGCTGCATTCCCAAAAGCCGAAAGGAATCACGCTTTTCCGCGCGCGTTCCGACGCGATCCATTGAATGACGAACCGGAGACCGAAAACGAGCGTGCCGGTTAACCCGACGATTTTCCAAGGGTGAATCAAAATCCCAAACAGGTGGGTCTCGGCGAGAAATTGGTAGCTGTTCATAACGCGCCAAGGTTCCTCCAAGGAGCGGTGGTTTACAATCCGCCGTCTGCGGTTCGACCTCTCCTTATTTTCCAGCTAACATTGCGCCGCATGTCATCGATCTGGGACCTCGCTAACCCGCAATTGCGCGATCTTCCTGTGTACGAACCGGGAAAACCAATCGAGGAAACCGCCCGCGAGCTTGGCGCGCATGCGGACGAAATCATCAAGCTTGCTTCGAACGAGAACCCGCTCGGCCCGTCGCCGAAAGCGCTCGCCGCCATGCGCGCGACGCTCGCCGCGGCGAATCTTTATCCGGATGGCGGCGGCTTTTATTTGCGCGAAGCGCTGGCCGCGAAACTAGGTGTCGAGCGCAACCAGCTCATTCTTGGCGCCGGCTCGAACGAAATCATCGAGTTCCTGGGCCACGCTTTTCTCGATCGCGGCGATGAGATCGTCACCTCCGAGCACGCCTTCGTCGTTTACAAACTTGTTGCTGCCGTCTTCGGCGCGCGCACGATCGAAGTGCCGAGCCCCGATTTTCGCCACGATCTCGACGCGATCGTTGCCGCTATCAACCCGAAGACGCGCTTGATCTTCATCGCGAATCCGAACAATCCGACCGGCACGCTCGCCACGCAGGAGCAGCTTGACCGCTTCATCGAGCGCGTCCCACCGAACATCGTCATCGTATTCGACGAAGCATATTACGAATATCTGGACGACCCGCCGGATACGCTCCGTTTTATTCGCGCCGGACGGAATGTCGTCACGCTCCGCACATTTTCGAAAATCCAGGGGCTCGCGAATTTGCGTGTCGGCTACGGAATCGCGCACCCGGAATTGATCCAGGTGCTGCACAAGACCCGGCAGCCGTTCAACGTCAGCGGACTTTCCCAGGCCGCCGCGCGTGCCGGCTTGTCGGATGACGAGCATCTGCGCGAAACGAAACGGATCACCGACGAAGGGCGCGATTATCTGCAAAAAGAATTTACCGCGCTTGGACTTCGCTTCGTCCCGAGTGTCGCGAATTTCGTGCTCGTGAATGTCGGCGACGGCGCGAAAATTTTCCGGGCGCTGCTGCAGCGGCGGATCATCGTGCGCGCGCTCAAGGGTTACAACCTCGCCGCCTGGGTCCGGATTTCGGTCGGCACAATGGAACAAAACCGGCGATGCATCGCAGCGTTGAAGGAAATCCTGGCGAAACAATAGCCGCCATTTCCACTCCGCTCGGCGAAGGCGCGATCGCCATCGTGCGCGTTTCGGGCGAGGAAGCGATCGCCCTTGCCGACCAAATTTTCCGCGGCAGCGAAAAGCCGTCGGATTTTCCGCCGCACACCCAGCGTCTCGGCGAAATCATTCAGAGCGAGCGCGTGATCGATCAGGTCATGCTGAGCGTCCATCGCGCGCCGGCGAGTTACACCGGCGAAGATCTCGTCGAGATCAGTTGCCACGGCGGCATTCTCGTTACCGCGCAAGTCCTGCAAGCATGTCTCGCCGCGGGCGCCCGGGCCGCGCGTCCCGGCGAATTCACCGAGCGCGCTTTTCTGAACGGCAAGCTGGACCTGACCCAGGCCGAAGCCGTGATGGATTTGATCCGCGCCCGGACTGATCTCGCGTTGCGTTCGGCGCATGAACAACTCGAAGGCCGGCTCGGTGAAAAAATCGCCGCGATCCGAGGGGACGTCGTCAACCTTCTCGCGCATCTCGAAGCGGCCATCGATTTTCCCGAGGAGGGCATCGCGCCGGACGAAGGCACGCGACTTCGGCAACGGCTCGATTCCGTTCGCGAACAGATGCGCGCACTCCTCGCGACTGCAGACCAGGGCCGCATTTTGCGCGAAGGCCTGCGCGTGGTGATTTACGGTCCGACGAACGCGGGTAAGTCGAGTCTGCTCAATCAACTTCTCGGTTACGAGCGCGCCATTGTCAGCGAGAAGCCCGGCACCACCCGCGACACGATCGAAGAAGTGATCAACCTGCGCGGCATTCCCGTCCGCCTTCTCGATACGGCTGGCCTGCGTGACTCCGTCGACGAAATCGAGCGCGAAGGAATGGCGCGCACTTCGAAATCGCTCGTCGGCGCCGATCTTCTTCTCCATGTGCTCGATCGCAGCATCCCGCGCCCGACTGAGTTTACCGAAAACTCGACGGAGCAACCGCGTCTCGTCCTTCTCAACAAGAGCGATCTCGCGGAACACGCCGACTGGCAAAACGTCGACGCCTTGCGGATCTGCTGTCTTTCCGCCGACGGTCTCCGTGGATTGGAAGAAGCGATTCTCGAGAAAATTTCCGAGAAACATTTGCGGCCGGAGAGCGGCGTCGCGATCAACACGCGTCATCACGATTGTCTGCGGCGCGCTCTCACTTCCTGCGACCTCGCGGCCGGCACGATGGAATCCGCGGTCGCCCCCGAGTATGTCGCCGTTGATTTGCGCGCGGCCTTGCGCGCTCTCGACGAAATCACCGGCGCCGCCAACGCCGAGGAAATCCGCGACGCGCTCTTCGCCCAGTTTTGCATCGGCAAATGAACGCGGCAGGCCTCTACGAACGTGTCGTTAGGCCGCTGCTCTTTTCGCTTTCGCCGGAAGCGGCGCACAACCTCGTGATCCGCAATCTGCGCTCTGCGTCCAACTGGCCGGCCGCGCTTCGCCAGCTCGAGCGTTTCCGGCCGTCGCCGAAACCAACGACGCTTTTCGGGCTCACGTTCCGCAATCCCGTCGGGCTCGCCGCGGGATTCGACAAGAACGGCGTTGCGATTCCTGCGTGGGCGGCGCTCGGTTTCGGCTTCGTCGAAGTCGGCACGGTCACGGCAAAACCGCAGCCTGGAAATCCAAAGCCGCGCATTTTCCGTTTTCCGGAACAGCAAGCGCTCATCAATCGCCTCGGCTTCAACAACGACGGCGCCGACGCCGTCGCCGCGCGGTTGCGCGCTTTGCGCGAGAGCGGTGGTTGGCCACCGATCCCCGTCGGCGTCAACCTCGGCAAATCCAAGGTCACGCCAATCGAACAGGCGGTGGACGATTACCTTTATTCCTTTCGTCTTCTCGCGCCGGTCGCCGATTACGTCGTGCTCAACGTCAGCTCACCGAACACGCCCGGCCTCCGCTCGCTCCAGGAACACGACGCGCTGGAACAATTGCTGAGTGCAATTCGCCACGAAAACGAACGCGCTCGCAAACCGATCCTCCTAAAAATCGCTCCCGATCTTTCTTCGACCGATCTCGAACAGATCGTCACGACCTCCGAACAAAACGGCATCGCCGGAATCATCGCCACCAACACGACCCTCGATCATTCCGCCATACGGAAGTCGCTCGATCAAAGCGGCGGCCTGAGTGGCGGACCTCTCCGCGAAAAATCGACGGAGTTCGTCCGCGCGATTCGCGCGCGATCCCAACTGCCGATCATCGCCTCCGGCGGAATCTCCGATGCCGCGAGCGCGCGAGAAAAACTGCAAGCCGGCGCGCAGTTGATCCAGGTCTACACCGGCTACGTCTATCGCGGCCCCGGATTACTGCGCGAAATCGTCGAAGGCCTGTAGCCGTCGCCCTGTGGGCGACGTTTCTCCTTACGCCCGCCGTTAATAACAACGCTTCGCACAGCGAAGCGGCTACAGAAGAACGTCCGCCGCCGATTACTGCGTAAGATTGTAAACCTCGACCAGCCCCACGCCGATCGTGTTACCTTTTCCGCGAACAACGGCCGAATAACTTCCCGGATCGAGATCCATGATGACGGCCGATTCCTTGTCGTTACTCGGCGCGAGCCCGTTCGATTGCAGAATCTGCTGGTTCGTGGATGAATTCGTTTTCCAATTGTCGTTCGACAAAATCAGCTGCGACCCCCGATAAATATCCAGCGTCGGATCGAGTAACGCGTCGCTGATTCCAAAATTCTTCAGGCTCGGTCCGATCGCGCGAATCACCACGCGCTGCGCTGTGCCCGGCTGATTCTGCGGCGCCGCCACGATGAACCCCGCGATCATCGCGCCGTTATCTCCCATCTCCACTTTGCCGCGCGTGGAAATATTTCCGAGTTTCGCAGCCGCGATCCCAGAGATGTCGTACACTTCGAGAAGGCCATTGCCGTTTGTCTTGCCGCGGAGAATTGCCGTGTAGGTTCCCGGCGCGAGTATCGCGACGAGCGCTGATTCGCGCGTGTTCTGCGGCGTAAGACCATTCGCGCTCAATATCTGGAGATCGGACGCTGAGTTCGAAGTGTAATCATCGTCGAATGCGATCGGCGATCCGTTTGCGTCCATGAGCGCGAGCGTCGGATCCTGGAGGGCGTTGGCGACGCCGAAGGCCGTGAGCGATGGTCCAATCCCACGAAACACCATCTGCTTTGGCGACGACCCCTGGATAATAAAACCGGCGATCATCGCATCGTTACCGGATTCGACCGGGCCGCGCGTGGAAATGTTGAGCAGCTTCGTAGAGATGTCGTTGCCGAACGGTGAAGCCGTCGGTAAAGGCGTTGGCGAAGGCGTCGGGGTCGGTAAAGCAACACCCGGCGGCAAGACCTGGATATAGATGGTGTTCGACGTGGCCGTCGTCCCGTTCACATCGGTCACGCGAGCGGTGATCTGGTAATTTATTGCCGTCGCCGACGCGTTCGTGGGAACAAAGGTGAAGGCAAATTGACCACTGGTGGCGGTGGCGGTTCCGATGGAATTGCCATCAGAAAACATTTCGATCTTCGTGATGCGCGACGGATCGCCGCCGCTTCCGCTCATGACCCCTTGAATGTTTATCGCGGATCCGAATACAACCGTAAGCGGGTTCAATGGGTTTTCCGAACTCGGAGTCGTAATCCGAACGAACGGCTGGCTGTCAGTCACGTTTACTCGAACGTCGGGCGAGATCGTGAAGTTGCCCTTATCATCGATCGCGAGCGCGTTGAGGACGTAGGTCCCCGCGATTGTTGGTGTCCAGTGGACAGGGCCTTCGGTTGTATAGGGAAAGCTGACATCGGGTGCGTAAAGCGGCACGCCGTCGACGAAGAACTGCACGGAATTCACCAGGCGGACGACGCCGTTGGCATCGTTTGCTTCTGCCGTGATCTGGACCGCGGTTCCCGCGGCAACGACACGGTCGGACAGCGGCTGAGTAATGTGGACCGTCAGCGCCGCACGCGCATCAATGGGCGGCAGAATACTGACTGGAAGTGTAAAGCTAGTGTTTGTGCGATCCTTGCTGTCCGTTGTGCGCGCGACCAGTTCGATCTCGGTGTGAGTCTCAAAATTTCCAGCTGGGCCAAACCACGAGTTCGGATTGGTGATGGTCTCAGCCGGACTCCACTTCAACGAATAGGGAAACGAATAGTCAAAGCTCGAGTAGGGGAAAGGGGCGTCGGCGAAAGGATGAATCGTGGAAAGCTGTTTGAAGAATGGACCGACAAACTCGAAGACTAGTCCGCCAAGCGACTGCGTTCCAATGCTGATCAATCCAAGACCAATGGGACCCATCGTGCCACCACTGATAACCTTGTACAAACTCCCGTTCGAGACCACGATGTCGCCGAAATAGAAGACCTTTCCCTCCTGGATCGGAACGCCCGCGTAATCGCTATCGATCTCAGAGTATTTCTGAAACTGCGGAACAACGAGCTGAACGGTAATCGTTTGATTGGCAGCCGCAGGCGAAGTGTAGTGCACGATCACGGTTTCCTGTTGATAAGGATCCATCGAACTCGGCGTTGGGCCGAGAATCGGTGGCGGATTGGCCGGCGTCGGCGTGGTTGAGGTAACTTTGTAAATCCGTCCGTTCGCGCTGAAGACGTTTCCGACCTGATAGGCGTTCGCCTGTGTCGTATTAAAAGAGTGGCCAATTAATTGGAACCCGACCACGCCCGGCTTTGGTTCAGGCAACCCACTCGAAATCGAATGCAGGCCGTCGCCTACTCCATTCGCCGCAATCGTTCCGGCGATCGTGACTCGATAAGCATTGCCATTCGAGACAACCAGGTCGCCCTTCCAGTAGGGCAGATGCGCCTTGAGAACCTTGGAAGGGATGAAATTGAATCCACAGGTCCCGTTGATCGCGATCTCACCGGTCGTCTGTTGAAATCCCAGGCTGACATCCGACGATGTGGTTCCTTCCTGGACGACTTCGTAAATCCGTCCATTCGAAACGACTAGTTGCCCGCGGAAATAGAGGAGGTTTGGCTGGAGCGGACCGCCGGCAAAGGTAAACAGGATAACTCCTGTCGCCGTTCCAACAGGAGTAGTAGTGCAGAGAGAAGGGACCGGCACGTTTGGATCGAGGCGTCCCGCCGTGATGACCTGGTACACTTCATCGTCGTCGCCGGTCGTAGTATGGCAAGTTGAGATCACCAAATCCGAATCGCCCGGTGGCGGCGCAGGATAACTCTGCGGAAAGAGAGTATTCGAACCTGGCGGCGCTTCGCGGTAGTTGTAGTAATCGAGATCGGCAGCCAGCCGCGGTCCTATGTAGCGATAATTTGAGTCGCCGCTCGGATCCGGCGATATGCTCCCGGGCGCATAGGAAACCAAATTCACTACGCCGAAGAGGTTCCCTTTGTAGGTCACCTTGTCGCCTGCACTGTAGGGAACACCCGCCGAAAGTTCGAACGGAAGGCTACGATGAAAGAATTGCGCTTCCTTAACGTTTGCGTCAGACAACAGGGCATTCGCACCCAGGAAGATTCGCGACGTGAACGGCAATAACGGCGTCGTGGCGAGCAGCGAGACGCCGAACATGTTGACCTGAACGCCAATGCTCGTGTCGCGGGTACCATTTCGGCGAATAGCAACGATCGTTAAAGTTTTGAGACCGGGAACGGTCGGTGTGTATGACAAGGAGCTTGTGGTCAGGCAGTCATACACGATGCGGTGGACAGCTACGCCGTCTTCCTGCAGCTCGATTCCGACGATATCAGTCGACGTGTTCGGTTTCGAGTCGCAATAGCCGGGTTGATCGAAAACAAGATAGAATACTTGAACGTCTCCGTCGCCGATCACATGTCCAAAATGCGACGTCGGAGTCACAGGTTGTGGCGTGGCTGACGGCGATGTCTTGATCGAATCGATCACAATTGTGCCGCTGCCCTGTGCTCTGGCAAAAATCGGATGCAGAATTGCCGCGCCGACTAGAATCATTAGGGCGAAGCGAGAAAGTTTTTTTTGATTCATAAGGGCGTGAGCCCGGGCGACCGATTGAGTGCGGATGTTCTCAGCAAAGCGCATCTGACGCAAGCCAAAGTTTTTCCGTTTTCGGCGTCGTAACTATTGGCCCGCCCCCTGCACCACCGTGTTCAAATCGCTGATGCTGCCGTCTGTGAAGATGATGAGATTGCCGTTGCCGTGGACATTACCAGTTTCGATGAACCAAGGCTGCCGCGGCCATTGGTGCGGGGTGCTGGGTTTATCGTCGAAAGGCATCGGGATGTAATCGATGCGGGTGTTCTCGGGAGCGACATAATCCGGGTTATCGAGCAGGCCCTGCATCGTCGGGCAGATCCAGGTCTTCGCCGACGGGCCGAAGGGCGTCAGCGCGTCAATCCACGCTTGGGCGTATTGTTCCGAACCGCCTCCGGAAGCTGATCGCGAAATTTGTGGCCAACTCCCATTTTGTTGAAGAAAGAGATTGGCGCTTAGGTAGAGATTTCGCAGATTGGCCGTGCATTGCACCCGTTGTGCGCGCGCGCGTAATGTTGAAAACAAAGGGACCGCCAGAATCGCAAGGATGCCGATGATGACGACGACAGTCACTATTTCCAGCAGCGTGAACGCGCGACGATCAAGCTTCACGCAATAACGGCGTCGGGCGGGACTTGTCCCGGGAATCAACCGGTCGGCGGGGTATTGGATTGCTTGAAGCCGTCGACCACAAAACTGGAAAGCGTTTGGGTGGGAGGAGAATCGTTCCGGTTCGTTGTGGTTACGTTCGCCGTTCCGACGAGCCGCGTATTCGCGACTGTGTTGAATGCGCTCCGCACCGTTTTAATATCCGCAGCCAGTATTCCATCCGCGTGAAAGTTTAGAGTAAAAATGGTCTCACCACCGCCAGTGACGACCGGGATTGCCTGGAAGGCGGCTCGCAGCGTCGATTTGTTTGGGTCTCCGATTCCTTGAATGGTCCCGACAAACGTGCGCTCACCCGTAAAAAGAGCGACGCTCCCTGTGGCGAGGCCGGTTTGCGGGATTCCAAGCGAGAAAATTCCGAGAGTATTGGACGATCTGGGATTCGTGGGATCAAAAACGCCCTGCATGACGCCGGCGTAAGATCCGAGGATGTTTGTGCCCACCGGGTAGGGAGGCCCGCCTTTCAACGCGAACGTCTGCGACGCGGTGAAGACGAAACAGAAGAGGGCCGCGAAGATCGCTTTCACGATTCGAAAACTAGCGAATCGCGGATGAAGCGGTCAATGGAAATTCGGAGGTCGGAAGAGAAAGACGGCGGTTTGGAAAGCGCCGCTCCTTGATGGCGAATCAGCGCGAGACCCACTTCGGGGCTATCCCGTTTTGACCGACGGTGACGGGCAGCTCGTCCATCATATACTGGGTCTTGCCGATCACGCCCCACATCGGGACGCCGGTCGCGGCGTAAAACTTCTTCGACATGCTTTCGCCGGTGTGGCAGCCCCAGCTCTTTACGAACGCGCCCCGGGCAAAGCCGCGCCCGCTGATCTGCCGCAGCTCATCCTCGTGCAGCCACGATTTGCAGGCGCTCTCGATGTTGCTGCTGTAATCGAACATGAAGCACTTCGCGTTGGAATGGCCGAAGTACTCGAAGTCGACGACCTTGAAGCTGTCGCGCGGCTGGCCGTTGTTGAGGTAGTTGATGACTTCGTTGCCCTTGTCGAAGTAAACGAGCTTCAGGTCGAACTTCTCGCGGACTGAATCGATGAAGGCGAACAGATCCTGCTTTTCCTGGACGCCGCGGTCTTTGTAGCCGGGGCGATAGACGAGCCACGTGATTTTTGCATCGGGCGCGGTGGTTCGGATTTGCTCGGTGCGAATGCGAGCAGCGCGAATAAAATTCGCCCACCAATGATCGTGCGGCTGGAGCTTGTATTTCTCCCACATCATCAGGGAAGGACCGCCGACGAGGAGGACGTATTCGCCGTTCGCCGGAGCGGCGGCGGGGGCCTGGCGGGCGACAAATAGAGCCAGCAAAATGAGGAGCGGGAGCAGTCGTTTCATGGCGAAATCTCGGGAGCAGTATTTATGCTGGGATCGGGTTACTTGCAACTCTGGGCGCCGCATTTTCCTTCGGAATCGTGCTCCTGCTCGTGCTCGTAATCGAAGGCCAACCAGAACCGAGCACGAGCACGATTACGATTAGAATCAGCATTCTTCCCGAACCAGATCTTCCATCGTTTGGCGGCGGCGGATGAGTGAAGAGCGCTTCCCATTCACCAAAACCTCCGCCGGGAGCGGCCGGGAGTTGTAATTCGACGCCATCACGAAGCCGTATGCGCCCGCGCTCATAAGCGCTACGAGGTCGCCTTCTTTCAGCGGAGGCAGCTCGCGGTCCTGCGCGAAAAAATCGCCGCTCTCGCAGACGGGGCCGACCACATCAACCGACTCGCTACCTGCCGTCACTGGTTCACGGACCGGCACGATCTCGTGGTAGCTCTGGTATAGCGCGGGGCGAATGAGGTCGTTCATCCCGGCATCGACGATCGCAAACTTCTTGTTCTCGGTTTGTTTGAGGTAACGCACCCGCGTCAGAAGCACGCCGGCGTTGCCCACCAGAAATCGGCCGGGCTCGAGCAGCACCCGGAGACCGAGTTCGCGCAGCGGCGGCACAATCGCCTTCGCGTAATCGGCGACGCTAAACGCGGATTCTTCGCCGCCGTGATCGTGCCACCATTTCCCTGAGCCGCTTTCGAGCGCGCGCCGGTAAATGATTCCCATTCCGCCGCCGATGCTGAAGAACTCGAGCGCGTGCCGTTGTTTTATTTCGCCGATGAGCGGCACGACTTTCGCGATTGCTTCCGCGAACGGGGCGGCCGCGGTGATCTGCGAGCCGATGTGCATTTGGATCCCGCGGATGCGGAGATTCGCGAGCTGCGCGGCCTTTTCATAAACCGACGCGACGCGATGGAGCGCGATGCCGAATTTGTTTTCGCTGCGCCCGGTCGAGATGTAGCGATGGGTGCTGGCGTCGACATCCGGGTTTACCCGCAGCGCGATCGGCGCACGCACACCCCTGTCGCGCGCGATCCGGTCGATCCATTCCAATTCCGCTTCGCTCTCGACGTTGAAACTGAAAACGCCTTCGTCGAGGGCGTATTCAATTTCCTCACGCGATTTGCCGACGCCGGCGAAGGTGCATTTGTCGGCCGTGCCGCCTGCTCTGAGGACGCGAAACAGTTCCCCGCCTGAGACGATGTCGAAGGCGGCGCCAGCTTCGGCGAGCAATTTCAGGATAGCACCGTTCGAGTTCGCCTTGACCGCGTAACAGATCAGATGATCGAGCGGCTCGAGCGCGGCGTCGAGCCGGCGGTAGTGATCGAGAATGGTGCCGGCGCTATAAACGTAGAGCGGCGTGCCGCATTCCTCCGCGGCGCGGGCCAGGGCGACGTCTTCGCAAAACAGTTCGCCGTCGCGGTATTGGAACGAATGCATCCGAAGCGTAGCCTAGCCTCAAGGAGCGGCGGTTTACAAACCGCCGACAAAAGCGACGCGGTAATGCCGCCTGATTAAGACGGCGGTGTGGACAGCGCCGCTCCTTGGGTTTTGTGCGGACGCAACAAGGCAACGAGCGCGGCCAGGATCAATAGTGCCCCAAACGTGCACACGATCGCTGCGCCGGAAGGAAAATCGCCCCAATAGGAAATGAACAGCCCGGCAATTCCTCCGATCAGTGAAATGGCCCAGCCGAGCAGGAGACGAGCCGAAATGCGCCGCGCGAGAGTCACGGCGCAAACAGCGGGCACGATCAGATAACTGAAGACCAGGAGCACGCCGGCCACGCGGACGAAGATTGTGACCACGATGCCGAACGTGGCGTAAAAGAAAAAATCCCACCAACGCACGCGCCAGCCGAGCCGGTAGGCTTCTTCGCGTTGAAAGGAAACGAGCATGAAGTTTTTCCGGAAAATGAAATGGACTACGCCCACCGCGACGAAAACCGCGAAGCATTTCCAAACTTCGGCGGCACTCACCACCGTGATGTCGCCGACGAGCATGTTCCGGATTTCTTCGTTCCCGTGCGCGGAACGGCTGAGAAGGAGAATCGCGGCGGCCGCGGCAACGACGTAGGCAATACCGATGATCGCTTCCTGCGGCACCTGGCTCGCGCGCTTGGCGCTGACGGAAAAGATTGCGGCGCCGAGAAGCGTCACGGCCAGGCCCAGCGCGTAGGAGAGCGGACTCTCGGGTTCATAGCCGAGGAGCACGCCGACGCAGATGCCGAGCGACGCCATCTGGGCCATGGCAATGTCGATGAAAATGATGCCGCGTTGGACGACGTGGAGTCCGAGATAAACGAGGAGCCACGGCAGGAGGATGCAGGCCGCGCTCGGCCAAAACATGATTTCAAACATATTTGTGTTGGTAGGGACGCCGCGCTGCGGCGTCCGATTTTGGTGCATTCAATCGCACGAAAAAACTCGGGCGGACGGCGCAGCGCGCCGTCCCTACCATTGATTCAAAGGACGCTCTCATTTGAGTGCGGCGCTGAGCCGCGCGACGAGAGCGTCGATTAGTTTCACGTAAGTGTCGGTGTTCGGCAGCGCCCCGGGATATTGGGCAAAGTCAACAACCTTCGCGCCGGTCGCGCTCGCCACCCTGTCGGCGATTTTCCGATCGTGAAACGGCTCGACGATGATGGCTTTGATTTTCTGCGCTTTCATTTTCTCGATGACCTCGGCGAGGTGCGACGGCGATGGCGGGATGCCGGGCTTGGGTTCGAGGAACGTATCGATGTTCACACCGAAACGATGCGCGAAGTAGACCCAGGAATCGTGGTAGGCCACGACGTTCTGTCCCTTGAACGGCAGCATGGCCGCGCCCCATTCCTGGAGTTTCGCGTTAATGGTCGCCTCGAATTTCTTGTAGTTCGCGTCGTAGACGGCGGCGTTCGCTGAATCAACGGCGCTAAGTGCCTGGGCGATGTGCTGGGCAACGGTCTTCGCGATGATCGGGTCGACGACGAAATGCGGGTTGCCCATCGCGTGCACGTCGCCGGCCGCGCGCGTCGCGCTCGTCGGCACATTCATCAGGCGGACTCCTTGCGAAGCCTGGACGCGCCCGGGTTTGCCGACATCGATCTTCGGATTGCGCGCGTTCTGGAGAAGCGGCGGCAGCCAGCCGATCTCAAGCTCGGCGCCGCCGTCGATGAGAACGTCGGCATCGCGCAGCTGAACGACGAAGCTTGGCCGCGCATCGACGAAGTGCGAGTCTTCGGTCGGTTTCGCGAGGACGCTCACGTCCACTTTATCCCCGCCAACTTCGCGGGCGAGCGAACCGAGATCAGGCAAGGTGGCGACGACTTTGAGCTTCGCGTGACCGGTGAGAGCGAAGCTGAGAATTGCGGACAGGATTAACAGGATTTTTTTCATATTAGAATTTGTGGGCGCCGTGAGCGCCGAGGATGAATTCGAACTGGAGAAAAACGGAATCGGCGTTGCGGCTGGCGAGGAAATCGTTCTCCTCCAGGAAATCATGGTTGTATTGGAGCCGGAGCTTCGAGAACTCGGTTGGGTACCAGGTCAGGTTCGCGGAAATGCGCGACCGCGATTGCCGCGTGTCGTCTTCGGTGAAACCGGACTCTTGCATATGGAGATAATCGCCGCGGATGCCGGCGACCCAGCCTTTCTTGAATCCCCAAAGGACCTGCGAATACAAACCCCAGTCGCGAAACGTTTCATCGACCGGGAAAGAATCGTCCAGGCCGCGGCCGGCTTCGAAGCGGCGATACATCGCTTCGGTTTGCCATTTCACGAATGGGAAACCGCCTTCCGCGTGAGAGCTCTTCCATTTGTAAAGAAAATCGGCGCCGTAGATCTGGGTGTGATTGTCAGCGCCGGTGTCGTTCATGCCGAACGCGCCGGACGCGCCGAGAAGAACGGTCTGCGTGTCGCTGGGGTTAAACGAAGTCTCGAGCCGCGGCACATAAAGCATGTCGTGGAGAGCGCTGGCATCGCGGTCGATCGTCATGCGGTCGTAAAACACGCCGTCCTCGCCAGGGTTGCGAAACGAGTAGGCGGTTCCGCCACGTCCGTTTTGAACGGCAAAAATGAATTGCGCGTACCAGGGAACGGGCAACGTCCACGAGAGCTGCGCGCCGACGCCACGCAAACCGTCGGGACCGAGGAGGCGGCCGTTCACGAGCGGTGAGTCGGCAAATTCCCAAGTGTGGGGATGGGTCGCGTTGATGCGACCGAAGGCGTCGAAGAATTGTCCGCCTTTGATCTGCAATCCGAACGGCAAACCGGTCGTTTGCAAGAACGCTTCTTCGAGCTCGATCTCGGTTTCGTTGTTGTTGTCGAGCTTGAGCACGATATTCGCGAACCCTTCGAAGTACGGATCGACCGCGCCATCGAGCGCGATCTCGGCGTTGCGCGCATTGAAGCCGCGCTGCTGCGGATCGTGATCGCCCACTTCGAGCCGATCGAGATGGCGCTCGCTCGACGCGGCGAGGGCAAACAAACCATCGAACGAAATGTTCATGTAGTTCTTGTTATTACCGCCGCCCAGGATCGAGATCGGCTGGGTCAAGGAAGAACCCGTATCCGAAGTCGAGACAGTGGCCGGCGTTGTGGCCACCGATTCGTCGGTAGTCGGGAACGTCGTTGTGCCGTTGGCGTTGACCGGCGGCGATGACGGAGAACTCACGACTGCCGTGTCCGTCGTTGGGAATAACGGCGGCGCGCTGGCCGACTGCGCCGGCGATGCGGAGGTTTCCGCGGTTGGCGTTTCGGAATTCTCCGGAAGCGCAGGCTGATTCGGATTGCTATTTTCCGTCGCTGGTTGCTGGGCTTTTACCTGTTGTTGCAAGGTCTGCACGAGTTCCTTCAACGATCGAACTTCGTCCCGAAGCGCCTGAACTTCGGCGCTGCTTGCCGGCGTGGAAACGGCCGGCGGCGACTCCGTCGCGGTTTGCGCGGAAAGCCGCCCCGCAGCGCAAACGATGAGCGCTACACAAATAACATTTTTCATTAGTTTCCTGACTGGCTCGGGCAAATCGCCCGAAAATTCTGAACCGATGACTGCGTTCGGCGCGCATTGGCTCAGCGGTCCGCGGAACGCGCGACAAGACCGCTGCCCCCGCCGTTGCGGGGGCGCACCAATGGTCAGGAAACGGCCGGCGGCGCGTGCTCGAGGAGAGAAAACTCGAGGTGCGCGCGGACGCAGTGGAAACTGGCGAAGGCGTGGGCAAACGCCACTGACGGCGTCAGCGGAGCGACCGAAATCGAAACGGTCGGCGTGTGTTGATAATTGCCCGAGGTGAGCAGCGTGACGGCGCATTCATGATTGGCGGCGCCGCTGGAGGCGTGAATCCGCTCGTGCAGTTGCGGAACGGCGGAGAGAACGAGCGTGAAAAGAAACAGGCCAAAGAAGGCGGTGGCGAGGATCGCGATCGACCTGCCGTTACCGAAACGCCGCTTCATTGCGGGCGACTCTGCGTCCTGAGGAGGAACATCGCAAGCAGGAACTCAGTACACGCCAGGTCCGACTCGAAAGGGCTCAATTCGGCTGCCGCAGAGCAAATCGGCTACTTGTGCGGAGAACGGCTGGGCGTAGGCTCGGGGTTAGACAAAACCATGAAAACAAAACTCATAACGGTATTGGCGGTCGGATGTGCCCTGGCGCTTCCGGCCTTTTCATTCGCAAAGGAAAAGGAAGAAAAAGAGAAAGCGCTGAAGAGCTCTGATGTTCCGGCCGCGGTGCAGAAAGCCGGGGAGAAAGAGGCGACCGGCGGAAAGATTGTCCGCTGGGAAAAAGAGGGCGGCAATTACGAGGTCGTCATTGAAAAGAACGGCAAGGAGTGGGGTGTTAAAATCGATGCAACGGGCAAAGTGCTGAGCAAGCACGACGAGTCGAAAGAGAAGAGTGAGAAACAGGAAAAGCACTAGCCACCAAGTGGCGGCTCGGTTGCTCATTGGGATCACGGTGATGCTCGCGGGATCTTCCCCGCGAGCGCTGCCGGGCTGGACGGGGTGAAGATCGACCAACTTACCGGACTCAAGGGCAAGCTGAACGAGAAGGAAGGCGTTTACCGCGTCACCTTTCCGCGTTCGGATGTAAAGGTGGCGGTGGATGGCTGGACGATGCCGCCGTTCATGGGGCTCGGGACCTGGGCCGCGTTCACCCAGGGATCGCACAGCGAGGCGATGGTGATGGGCGACACGGTCCTCTTCGAGGATGAAGTGAACGCCGCGATGTCCAGCGCGTTTGAGAATGGCCTCAGCGTGACAGCGCTGCATAACCATTTTTTCTTCGACCATCCGAAAGTCTATTTCATGCACATTGAAGGCCAGGGCACGACCGAGCAACTGGCCACCGCGGTGCGCAAGCTTTACGACAAGATCAAAGAGGTCCGCGCCGCAAACCCGCAGCCCAAAGATTCTTTCGCTGCCGGTTCGTTGCCGGAGAAGAACGCGATTTCTGCCGAGCCGCTAAACGCAATTTTCGGCATGGCTGGTGAAACCAATAACGGGATGGTGAAATTTTACGATCGGGCGGCCGGCCACCATGGACGGCGTGAAGATCGATAAGGACATGGGCGTAAACACCTGGGTCGCCTTCGCGGGGACCGATGAGAATGCCGTGGTCGATGGCGATTTCGCCGTGACCGAGGACGAATTGCAACCGGCGCTCAAGGCCTTGCGCACGACTGGAATCAATATCGTGGCGATTCATTCGCACATGACCCACGAAAATCCGCGCATCCTTTTCTTTCATTATTGGGGACACGGGAAAGCGAAAGATTTGGCGAACGGAATAAAGGGTGCGCTGCTTGCCACTGGATTGTCAGGCGTTACCACGACGACTTCGCGCTGATCATCTCATCTGGCGTGGATTGCCGACTCCAGTTCCTTCTTGGAATCCTGATCGGAGCACTCGGCAACGGTCTCGTCGCTGCCGAGCCCGCCGCAGAAGCACTGCAGCTCCAGCAGACGATTGCGCTCCCCCGAGTTGAAGGGCGAATCGATCATCTCGATCTCGACGCGGCCGGCGATCGATTGTTCGTCTGCGCGTTGGGAAACAATAGTGTTGAAGTCCTCGACCTGCGAAAGGGTGAGCGCATTCACTCGATCGGTGGGCTCGGAGCACCGCAGGGAGTTGCTTATCTCCCCGGTATGGAGCGGCTTCTTATCGCGAACGACAAAGGCGGTCGCTGCCAGATTTACGATGCGAAATCGTGGCAGCTCATCAGCGTCATTGATTTGCAGGACGACGCCGACAATGTCCGTTACGACAGCGCCACGAATGAAATCTTTGTCGGCTTTGGCGCTGGCGGAATTGCGGTCATCAACTCAGTCGACGGCAAGCGGACGCGCACGATCAAACTGGCGGCGCATCCAGAAGCCTTTGCGCTGGAGAAAAACGGACGGCGAATCTTTGTGAACGTGCCAGGCGCACAGCACGTGGCCGTGATCGACCGCGCCAAAGGCGAAGTCACCGCGACGTGGAAAACAGACGGAGCATCCGCAAACTTCCCGATCGCGCTGGACGAAGCCGATCACCGGCTCTTCATCGCCTGTCGCAATCCCGCGAAGCTTGTCGTCCTTAATCCGGACTCTGGAGCCGTTGTCACTACCCTCGATATCTCCGCCGACGCCGATGAAGTTTTCTACGACGCGAAACGGCGGCGCCTCTATACAATTTGTGGTGAAGGTTTCATCGATGTCATCGAACAAACCGACGCAGATCACTACCGGCGAAGCGCGAAAATTCCCACCGCGGAAGGAGCCCGAACCGGTTTCTTCAATTCAGAGCGGGATGAGTTGTTTGTCGCAGTTCCTCATCGCGGCGCACGGAGCGCCGAGATTCGGCGCTACAAAATAAAGTAAGAACGACACCACCGAAAAAGAACGTCGCCGGGACGCCAGCTCCAGAGGATGCGGCTGTTTAAGCCGATCGCAGGTGCCGGTTGCTTTCTGTTTCGTTCGGGCAAGGATTCGCCATGGCCGGTTGGTTCTGGTATGCGCTCGTGGCCGCGATCCTTTACGGCGCGCACCAGATTTTCACGAAGCTCGCCTCCGATCGTATCAGCGACGGGCTCGGCGGTTTCGTGGTCGAAGCGGCCGCGGCCCTCACGATTCTCTTGTATCTGATATATCTGCGGTTTTCCGGACGTTGGAATCAGACCGCGTCCATGCCGGGAATCAACTACTCGATCCTCACCGGCCTGTGTGTCGGGGTCGGCACGATATTCTTCTTTCTTCTCTTTCAAAAGGGCGGGCCGCTCTCAGCGGTCCCCGCCATCCTGGCGGTGGGCGCCGCCCTGATGGCCGTGGCTGGAATACTCTTCTTCAAAGAATCTGCGTCCCCGCTCCGCCTCCTCGGTGTGGCGCTCTCCATAATAGGTCTGCTGCTGCTTCGTCGCTGAGATTACTTAAGGCAACTTCACGCTGGCGCTCTTGAGCTCCTAGACACAGGCAGTGGCGCGGTTTACCAATGCAAGGTGATCGGCCCGGCAAAAATCTATTTCATCATCTTTGGCCTGCTCACGATTGTTGGCGGCACGATCGGTTACGTGAAGGCGGGCAGCACCGTCTCGATCGTCGCCGGCGCGATCTCAGGCATCGCGCTCATCGTGGCCGCGTTTTTATTGCCC
>DASQPH010000021.1:0-50531 GCA_035644055.1 Chthoniobacterales bacterium | reverse complement strand
TATCTGCTGCCGAACCTGATGACGGCTGGCAATCTTTTCTGTGGGTTCGCCGCCACCCTCCAGATCGTGCAGGGTGCGCTCCTGCAAGCGTCCGATCCCGACGCCGCCGCGCAGCTTTTTCATTTCGCGGTCTGGTTCATTCTCGGCGCCTGTATTTTCGATGTTCTCGATGGACGGCTCGCTCGTCTCGGCGGCCATGACAGCGCCTTCGGGCGAGAGTTCGATTCTTTGGCGGACGTGATTTCATTCGGGCTCGCGCCGGCGTTGATGGTTTACCGGATCGTCCTGCTCGCTTTTCCGCGCGTGGGCTGGGTGGTGGCGTTCGTCTATCTGCTTTGTGGCGCGCTTCGGCTGGCGCGTTTCAATACCCAGGCAGCCAACGGCGCGCCGTCTAATAACAAAGAATTCCTCGGGTTTCCGATAACGGCGGCCGCGGGCCTGATCGCTTCGATTACTCTTTTCATGCTCTGGTGGTTCGGCGAACGGGAACATGACATCGGCGAATTCAAGTGGGTCCTTCCACCGCTGATGATTTTTCTTTCGGTGATGATGTTCAGCCGGTTGCGTTATCCCAGTTTCAAAGCGGTCACCTGGCGAACGACTCGATCGCTCTCGCGCTTTCTGGTGATCGCTGTCGTGCTCCTCTTCACGGTCCTGAACTACGAATGGATGCCGGCGGTTCTGTTCCTTGCTTACCTGCTCTATGGGCTGGTCCGGCCATGGGTTTCAAAAGCATGGCAGCGCGAAATCGAAGAGGAGATTGGCGAACAACCGTCGACCGAAACTCCCGTCGAAGAGACGCCATAGTTGGAGCGACGCCGCTCTGTCGGCGTGATGCGCATAGCTGCCGTCCAGGCGTTTTACGGCGACAGAGCGCCGTCGCTACAAATCAGCGTTAAGCTGCGCGAGAATTTCGGGATCGCGGACATCGGCCCAATCGCCGGCAATTTCGATCGCCTGAACTTTCTTTCCGCCAAGAGCGAGATTTCGAATCGCGTCCGTCAGCTCGTATTCGCCGCGCGGCGACGGTTCCAATTTCGCGATGTAATCGAAAATGCTCCGCTGAAACGCGTAGACACCGGCGTTGTACCACGGACTCGTCGGCTCGCCGGGCTTCGGTTTTTCACGGAGATCGGTCAGCTCGAATTTGTCGTTGAGGAAAACCGCGCCGCCTTGACTGACGTCGTCGCTCCGCTTCACGCTGATAACGGCTTCCGCGCCGGCGAGCGCGTCACGAATGCGGCGGTAATTTTCCGGCGCGATCAGAATGTCGCCGTAGCTGAGCAGAAAAGGATCGGCGCCCACAAAATTTTGCGCCAGCGCAACGACGCGGCCGGTCCCATCCTGGACCGTTTGCGTTTCGTAATCGATCTTCACGCTGAGCTTCGATCCATCGCCGAAAAACTCCTTCACGACTTCCCCGCGCCAACCAACGACGATTAGAAGACTCGTTAGGCCATTATCGCGCAGGCCCTCGACGATATGCTGCAAAACAGGTTTACCGCGAACTTCGAGCATCGGTTTCGGCAATGCTTCGGTCAGGTCGCGCATTCGCGTTCCTCGCCCGGCCGCGAGGAGGACTGCTTTGTTCATTGCGGGTCGGGTGGTTTAGAAGCATCAAGGAGCGGCGGTTTACAAACCGCCGATGGATCGATTCGGCGGTTTGTAAACCGCCGCTCCTTGAGGTTTGATTTGCGTCCCTGCGTTAACCGTTTCATCATCGCGCGATGCGAATGGCTTTCCTCGCGAAATACGCTGACTTTGGCCTGCTCTTGCTGCGCGTCAGTGTCGGCATCCTGTTCATTCTTTACACGGCTCCGGCATTAATCGGCGGGCCGTCGGTCTGGGCGCATTTCGGCGCTGGTGCGCGAAACTGGGGAATTCATTCGCACTTCCAACTCTGGGGATTTCTGGTTGCCCTCCTCGGTTGCATCGGCGGTGTGCTCGTAATCTTCGGCTTGTTCTTTCGACCGGCGGTGTTGGTGTTGCTGGTTCTGGCAATTGGTCACGCTATCGGGGTAAAGCACGGGAGCGGTTTCCGGACGGCGTTGCCGTCCATCGAAATGTGTTTTGTCCTCGCCGGCATTCTTTTTGTCGGCCCAGGCAAATACAGCGTCGATAAGACCTAAAGCCGCTCATGGTTTTTCGCCGACGGAGATCGCCGGCAATTCGACCTGCCGAATCAACGCCGCGATTTTCGGCACTTCTTCCGTCTTGAGCTGCGCCCATTTCTTCAACTCACCACCGAGTCGCGTATCGAGTTGTTTGAAGACGTCGAACTCCGGCTGCGTCGGCCCGTAGTCGGCGTATTCGATCGTCCGGCTAAAGGAATAGAACGCTTCGTTGAGCATGTTCGGGAACGCGAGGTTGCCCTCGGATCCTTTCATGTTCACCTGAATGAGCTGTTCTTCGACGGCGACCATTTTCTTCTTCAATTCGTCCGCCGCCGCGAGCGCCGCTTTCAAACGGTCGTCGTCGCCAAAGCGTTTGTGCAGTCCGTCGATCTGCGTCTTCACGTTGCGGATTTCATTGATCGCCTGGTGCAGCTCGCCGATCCGATCCGCCACCTTCGCGGACAATTCGAATTGCTTCGGCATCAGCGGCTCTGCCTCTTTGATTCGCGGATCGAGCACGAGATGGAGCGGAACCGTTTGCGTTTTCCCGCCGGCCGTCATCTTCACCTGGTATTCGCCCGGCAGCGCGAGCGGACCGCGCGGCCCTTCGCCGTAATAAAAAGCGCCCGGCGTTTCGATCGGGTCGTCGTAATGCAGGTCCCACGCGAAGCGACTCATTCCTTCGGCGGCGGGAATCGTCCGCGGCGTTTCGATCTGGTCCGGCCATTCCGGTGGCTGATCGTTTTTCTTTTTCTCCTTGTTCGACAAGTGGCGCACGACTTTTCCCTGCGCGTCGATGATATCGAGCGTCACTTCATCTTTCGCAGCGACTTTCAGGTAATAATCGATGATCGCGCCGGCCGGCGGGTTATCGCCCACGGGTTGGCGTTTATCGGCCTCAGTCGGGTAATGCAAACGCAGCGCGGTTTCCGGCTGGTAAAGAAGAGCGTCCATCTGCGCTGATTGCGGCGTAACCTGGCGCAACGGCGTGATGTCGTCGAGCACCCAGAACGACCGGCCGTGCGTGGCGACGACCAGATCGTCCTCTTTCACCACCAGATCGTGGATCGGGGTAACGGGCAGGTTCAATTGGAGCGGCTGCCAATGCGCACCGTCGTCGAAGGACACATACATGCCGGTTTCCGTTCCGGCGTAAAGCAGGCCGCGCTTCTTCGGATCTTCGCGGACCGCATGGACGTAAGCGCCTTCCGGAATTCCATTCGTGATCGCCGTCCAGGTTTTTCCCGAATCGCCCGTCTTGAAAATGTATGGCTTGAAATCATCGAGCTTGTGCCGGTCGAAAACGACATAAGCGACCGCGGCATCATGCGGCGAAGGATCGATCAAGCTCACCGTGCTCCATTCCGGCGCTTTCGGCGAGACGTTCGCCCAATGCGCACCTTCGTCCGTCGTTAGGTGAACCAAGCCGTCATCAGTGCCTGCCCAGATTGTTCCCTGCTTTTTCGGCGACTCCGCGAGCGCGAAGACCGTGTCGTAATATTCCACCGACGTGATGTCGAGGGTGAGGGGACCGCCACTCGGTTGCTGCTTGCTCTTGTCGTTGCGGGTGAGATCGCCGCTGATCTGCGTCCACGTTTTTCCCTGGTCGGTAGTTTTGAAAACGCTTTCCGCGCCGGTGTAAATGACGTCCGGATTGTGCGGCGAAAGAACCATCGGCGAGACCCATTGGAAACGATGCGCGAGATCGACCGCGCCGTGCCCGGAATTATCCAGCGGCACAACGCTCGCATCGTGGCCGTGTTCCCTGTTCTTGTCGTAATAGCTGACGTAGCCTTCGCTGTTGGAATAAATGATGTGCCAGTCCCGCGGATCGGGAATGACGAAACCGCATTCGCCCCCGCCGGCCGGAAACCAGTCCTGCATCCCGATCACGCCCGAATCCGTTCGGCTCGCGATGCCGACGTTCGAGTTGTCCTGCTGCGCGCCGTAGATGTGATACGGAAACGCGTTGTCGACCGCGACGTGGTAGAACTGCGCCGTGGGCTGATTGTTTTGCGTCGTCCACGTCTTGCCGCCATCCGTGGAGATCGCGACGCCGCCGTCGTTCGCGTTGCCGATTCGTTGCGGATTGGTCGGATCAATCCAAAGACCGTGATGATCGCCGTGGCGCGCAGGAAGGAGCGCGAACGACTTGCCGCCATCGACGGAACGAAACAGGCCGGTGTTTAAAACGTAAACCGTGTCCGCAGCTTTCGGATCGGCATAAACTTTACTGAAGTACCAGGCACGCTGGCGGAACCGGCCGTCTTCGTTCACGCGCGTCCATTTCTCGCCGCCATCGTCGGAACGGAAGAGCCCGCCCTCTTTCGCTTCGATCATTGCATAGATGCGGTTCGAATCGGCGCCCGAAACGCTCACGCCGATCCGACCGAGAATTCCGTCCGGCAATCCGTTTCCTTCCAGCCGCTTCCAGGTCGCGCCGCCGTCCTGCGACCGATACAGGCCGCTGCCCGGGCCGCCACTCGAAAAATTCCACGGTTGCCGGCGCGCCTGCCAAAGCGCCGCGTAAACAATGTTCGAATTCTGCGGATCGAACACGACGTCGATGCCGCCGGTGTCCTGGTCCTTGCTCAACACTTTCGTCCAGGTTTTGCCGCCGTCGGTTGTCCGAAAAATTCCGCGCTCCAGGCTGGGCCCAAAGATGTGCCCGAGCGCCGCGACCAGGACAATGTCCGGATTCTTTGGATCGACGATCAACGCGCCGATGTGCCGCGTGTCTTTGAGCCCGATGTTTTTCCAGGTCTTTCCCGCGTCGACCGATTTATAAACGCCGGTGCCGTAGGAAATGTTCCCGCGCACCGCCGCCTCGCCGGTGCCGACATAAACGATGTTGTGGTCCGAAGGCGCGACCGCAATCGCGCCGATAGATGAGATCGATTCCTTGTCGAAGAGCGGCGCCCAATTCGCTCCGCCGTCCGTTGTTTTCCAAACCCCGCCCGCAACCGCGCCGAAATAATAGGTGTTCGGTTCGTTCGCGATTCCTTCAATGGCTAGCGCGCGACCGCCGCGGAACGGACCGACCTGACGCCATTGCATTCCGCGGAAAAGTTTTTCGTCGATCGTCCCGGGCGGGACTGGCGTGGAAGAAGGCGAGGGATCTGCGGCGCGCCCGGAGAGCGCGCAGAGGAAGGGTAAAAGGAAGCGGACGAGCGAAAGGCGAAGCGACATTCCGTAGATTGGGCGAAGCGACGCCTGCGCTCAATCGGAATGTTTTCCGGGAACCGGCGGGGGCTGTTCGATGATGCGAATCGGTTCCGGAACGTGCAATTTCAGTCCGGACGGCGCCTGTTCGCTTTTGATGCCGCGCTGTTTTTGGAGCAGGTCGAGTTCGCGGCGCATCTTGCCCTTGTTCGTGCACGAAACCAGAGCCGTTTCCTCGGTGATGATCCCGGATTTGCAGGCTTCGACGATCGACTGGTCGAACGTCTGCCAGCCCAGGCTCGAGCCGGCCTCGATGATTTCGTGGAATGATTTGTTTTCCGATTCGCCGTAAACAATCGTCTCGCGCGTCCGCAGGCTGCTGCCCATGATCTCGGTGACGAGCAGCCGCCCGCCGCCGACCTTGCTCACCAAGCGCTGGCTCACGACATAACGGAGAGAAGCCGCCAGCCGCTGCCGGACTTGCTGTTCTTCCTCGCGCGAAAACATGCCGAGAATGCGGTTGATCGTCTGTCCGGCGTTGATCGTGTGCAGAGTGCTGAAAACGACGTGGCCGGTTTCCGCTGCGGTCATCGCGATCTCCAGCGTCTCGCGGTCGCGAATCTCACCCACCAGGATCGCTTTCGGCGCCTGGCGCAAGGCTGCTCGCAAGCCATCGGCAAAGTTGGGAAAATCTTTTCCGAGCTCGCGCTGGCTGATCGCCGCTTTCCGATGGGTGTGAAAAAACTCAATCGGATCTTCGAGGGTTACGATGTGGATTTCCTGCGTCTCGTTTAGCTCGTTGATCATCGCGGCGAGCGTCGTCGTCTTGCCGGTCCCGGTGCCGCCAGTGAGGAGAACGATGCCGTCCTTTTCCTTGATGATCTCACGGAAAATCGGGGGCAGCGCGAGCTTGTCGAGCGTCGGGACATTCGATTGCAGCTTGCGCATCACGATCGCGTGCCTGCCGTTCTGTTTGAAGATGTTTACGCGGAAACGCGCGAGGTTTTCGATCGCGTAACTGCAATCGCATGAACCGGTGGTGGAAAACTCGACGCGGAGGCGTTCGCTGCCGTTCATGATTTGCCCGGCGATCTCTTCGATGAGCGCCGGCGTGAGAACCGCTTCCGGCGTGTCGATCGCGAAATCGCTCAAACGGCCGTGCACTTCCACGAGCGGCGGCTTCCCCGCGATGAAAAGCAGATCGGAAACGCCATCGGCGCTTTCGAGCATACCCGTCAATAAAGCGTCAACAGTTTGGCGGTCCATGCGTGGCGCCAAAAGATAGCTAAGATCGTGCCCTCGTTAGGTCTGCGGGCCCTGCTGCAGGGAAATCCTTATAGCTACCGGCTCTGCGATTTCACAGTGAGCAGATATTTCACCAGCGCTTCGTGCTGCTCGGGCGTCAGGCGGGCGCGACTCGACATCCAACCGACGATCCGCGGAATCCGCGCGGAATCTTGCCGCGTTACGTCCGGAAGCGCGTGACAGGCGATGCAACGATTAAGAAACACTTTACGCCCCGCTTCGAGCGTTCGGGCGTCGGCCATTTCCTGATGACCGGCACGGACAAAAGCAGCTGTAACCGGAGGGGCCGACTTCAGGCTCGTTTCGCAACTCGCGAAACCGAGGGCGCAAGTCGGCCCGATGACTGCGACAAGAAGACGTTTCATCTCAAAAAGAGAATCCGAAGACTGTTCGTACCTGAAAGTCGGGCTCGTCCCCGGCGCGCGTGATTTGGCCGAGCGCGGTCAGCGTTGCCCAACCGGTACCATGTCGAATGGAAATATTCGGACCCGCAAAAAATTTGCCGGACTCGGCCTCGGACCACTCCGGGAAAGCGATTTCGTGAACAAACTCTGCGCCGAAAAGCAGGTGCGGGTTGATTTCATAGCTCAGGCCTAACGACTGCTGGAATTCGCCTTCGCGCTCGTCCAGGCTTTCGCCTTCCCATTCCGCTTCGAGCGTTGCGTTGTAGGCAACGACAAACTTTCCGAAATTCTTTTGCGCCAATAGTTTTGACTCGGACTCGAACCGTTGATAACCGCCCTGGAACTCCTGGTAAACCGCGAGCCCGATCGGATCGGCAACCGGATTCGTTAAATTGTAAATCAGCTCGAGCGCCGAGCCGCTTAGCGTAAATCCGCGAGGATCGGCCGACATGTCCTGATGATAATTCCAGTCGGCCAGGTAAATCGCCGCCTGGAATCGTTCCGTAATGCCAAATTCCAGTTCGTGTCGGAATTCCACCTGATCGAACCCGCGATCGTCGGGCTTGTGCGTTTTCCAAGTGATCCAATTCTCGATTTCCACGTCGCCCGGCGGTGACGTTGTGACCTCGTAGACATAAGTGAAGCGACGGGAACCGGCGAACGCCGGAAGCGCGACGAGAAATGACAGGATGAGCGCGAGCGCTTTCATCAATGAATCCGGCCAGGCCCCGTTTAGGGGACTGTCTCCAACCTGCGCACGATCACGGCGTCCGACTCCGGTGTGATCTCGTGATCGGCGGCTCCGAAATGTCGGGCCGCGTAATAGGAACCGACCACCAGAATCGCGGCGAGCCCTTGCGCGATCAGCGTTTCGTAGGTTGGAAAGACCGCGAACCACATTCCCAGCCAGGCCGGCAACGCATCGACGAGCCACGGAATTTCCGTGCGCGAAATCCAGTGGGCGAGCTGCATTTCCTGGGCTTGCTCGCCGACCATGACGAGCAGCACGACGCCGAGAAGAATGCCGGTCGTGATCAACATTTTTCGATAAGGGAGCCGCTGTTGAAGAACGAAGGTAAGCACTGCCACCATGCCGGAGAGAAGCAGGCCCAGGAGCGCGCCTTTCAAAACGACGCCGCCGCCGAGCCGGAGATTGTAGCTCTGGAGGAACAGCACGACTTCAAATCCTTCGCGATAGAGGGAAGTGAATCCGAGGAGAATCAAACCCCACCAAAGCCGCGAATGGCCATTCTTCCTCGCTGGATCGGCGGCGAGGAGCGATTTGCGGCGGCGATTGTGATGTCGAATCCAGCCGCCCCAATAAATTTTGTGGAAAAACCAGTTCATGATGACGAGCAACACGATCACGGCCAGCAACCCGGTCGCCGCCTGAAGATCGAGCGCCGGGACGTTGTCGCTCAGCGAACCGACAATGCCGATCGCGATGAACCACGTAATCAATGTCGCGCCGAAACCGATTCCTGCGCCGATCGCCACCGGCCGCCGATGCGGCTGTTTCGTTCCCGTCATGCTCGCCGTGACCGCCGCCAGAACGAGAATGCATTCCAATCCTTCGCGGAAAACCAGCACGCCGATATCGAGGAACGCGACCGTCGGGCTGGTGTTGGGCCGCAATGGATCGGGCGCGCCTTGTTCAGTCACGCCCTGCCAGATTAGGACTGCCACCACCGCCGCCGCAGCCAGACAGAGAATCGCGGCGATCACACCAGAACGGCGCCGTGCGCTCGCTCTAACAGTGCGACAATGAGGCGAGCACGGAGCCGGCGTGATTTCAACGGCCGGCAGTTTCGGCGTCGCGATGGTTCCTTTCACCGGGTAAAATTACCACATCACTCCGCCGAGTGCTGCCGGTCACTTGCCTTTTTTTAGCGGAGTGTTGCGCGCGCCAAGCGCGACACTCCTGTAGCCGCGACGCTCAGAGTGAATGGAGTGGACTGTCAAGCCACGACATCGACGTTAGCCCGTAGGGTATGGGAGCAGCGCGACCATATCAAAATGTGGAAGTCATCTCAAAAGTGGAGGGTGCGGCGGTCCGCCGTTCGCTCCATCGCTTGGTTAGGTGCGGGCGTGGCCTCATCTGCGAAGATGGACGGTACAGTTGACGAGCTGCGATGCGAACAGGCCGAACGTGCCGTAGCCTTCCATCGGCTTCGGATGAGATCCTGGAAAAAAACGCCGGTCACGAAAGCTTTCCGCGCATGCTATAGACGGGAGGCAACACCGCGTCCTTCAAACTGCCGCGGACTCTGCAGCAGTTGCATCACCGTCAACTGTTGTGCGGACGCGGTGGCCGCCGTCAACACGATGGCAAGCAGCAATGCGCAGCGAAGTATGCGTGGCACAGCACCTAACGAGACCCAAGATCAGCCACCGCTGGCGAGGGCGAGCTTAATCTGAAATGGAAGTGTTGAAGTCATATCAAAAGTTCGCATCCCAGCGGCCGGCGGTTGGCTGCATCGCCACCGGTTAGGCCTTTTGTGCGCGTTCATACATGAGCTGAACGATACCACTCTTAAATGGTTTCGCGGCGACAAAGCGGAGCGTGTCCGGCGACGAAGAACGCGGCGCAAACAGTGGAATGCCTGAGCCGAGGAGAACCGGGAATATCGAGATGATATAGCGTGAGATAAGGTGATCCGCGTGAAAGGACGCCGCTAGCTTGCCGCCACCCATTAGCCAAGCCCGACGCAAGCCGCGCGACGCCAGCAACTCGACAACTTCCCGCGGGCTTTGCCCAGTCAGGGTGATACTAGGATGAAGGATTCGTAGGTCGCGGCGAGTGAAAACCCACGACAGCTTATCTGGCGACGGCCACTGGCCAAGTTTCAGCGCAAACTCGTATGTGTGGCTACCAAGTAAGAGAGCATCAACGGACGCTTCTAGCTCGGCTGCACCCTGATCTTCTCCAGCAGTGTGGAAACGCGAGAGCCAGTCGACGCTTCCGTCGGCTGTGGCAATGTAGCCATCCAAGCTGCTAGCGACGTAATAAATGACTTCGGGCATCGCGGGTTGTTCGCCTAACGAGAACAAGATCAGCCACCGCTCGTGCGAGCGAGGGCCGCTTGAAATGATAGCTTCTTAATCGTCGAAAGTGAAGCCGTACGCCGTCGAGCGGTTGGCTGCATCGCCTGGTTAGGCGTTTCGCGTCGCTTCAGGATAAGCTTCGGTAGTCGGACCCAATCTGGAAGACCGCGGAAATCTTCTCGCCTCAATCGAAATGGCCTGGCACGTGTGATCTGAAAGTAGTGATACTTCTCGTCTGGACTGCCCTGACTTTCGAACCAGTGAACGCCTTTCGGTAATGCCTCGGGATCGATCTCGATACTCCAAACGGCGCGGTGGAAGCGCTCGGCTCCATCCGCGGTGATTCTCAGGGCGACTTCCTGGGGGTCCGGAGCGTGATCATCGGAGAGTCGGTAGCCGCCACTGGCCGTGCGAATATATGGAGGCTTCTTGCTGGGCACCACGCTGAAATCGATGCCGCCGCGCGACGTGGTGATAGCAATCAAAAAAGCCGCGATGTAGAGCGAAGAACGCGTGGCAGTCATACGCCTAACGAGACCCAAGATAAGCGACTCCGAAAGCTTTCGGAGTTCGCTACATCGCTTGGTTAGACGGTTGGGTCCACGTCTGATCGCTAAGGCTCTTTAGGAGACTCTCATGATCATGTGGCGCAAGCCGAAATGTAACTGGGAAGTCGCGCGACCAATCTCTGCCTCGCGCGTCGAAATCGAGGTCACCTATGACGCGTCTACGCACGCGCGCTGGCGCCGCCGCAAGAACGTCAGAGAACCGCCGATCGCCAAAGCGCGACAAGAGCGTAGTGAGGTAGCCAGCGTGAAGCGTAGCTCCGTCGCCGTCCGATACCACAGTAACCCGAAAGAGATCCGATAGCGCACGGGTGTCATAGGCGTACGCACGCCGCATCGCGTCGCGGTAGTCGACGCCAATCGTGGCCGCCTGATCGATAATGATTGAAACCACCCCGCGCGGATCGTAGTGCGCCAAAGGGTCGGTCGTGGTGCAACTGAACAGTAGAAGTAACGGAAGAAAAACTAGGCAACGCATATCCGTCTAACGAGACAAGCTCAGCGACCCGGCTCGCGGGAGGCGTGGATTGCAACCTGGACGCGATGGCCGGGTTCGCTGCAGCGTATGGTTAGGCGGCACATGATGTCAATCCTTGGCGATCTTGGACCAACGCTGCTCCCTCTCCGAGGACGAAGTCTCTTCGACGCGAGTGGCGATGGTCCAGACGTGCCCGGACGGATCCATAATCCGCCCAGTGCGATCGCCCCAAAATTGGTTCTTCACCGGAAGCACGACCTTCGCTCCGGCGGCCACCGCCCGCTCCACTACTTTGTCCACGTTCTCGACGTAGACGAAGATCACCACCGGAGAACTGCCGTCCGGCTGCGGAGCACGGCTCGCAAGGGTTGGCCACTCGGCTTCGATGATGACCATTGCCCCGCCGATCGTCAGTAGCGCATGAGCGACCGTTCCATCCGGGCCCGGTCGGCGCCCCAGCTCCACCGCGTCAAACGTGGTCTTGCAGAAGTCAATTGCAGCCGCAACGTCGCGGCACACCAACATCGGCATAACAACTGAGGAGTTGTCGGGAATCGGTTTTACGGTGCTCACGATCGTGTCTTTCCAGGCATAAGTGTTCGAGCCGTCTAACGAGAACAAGATGAGCGACGGCCACCGAGCGCGCGCGTTGCGTTCATTTCATCCTTCATAAATCTTACTTCTTCCTTTCCATGGCTGCCAGTCGTTCGCTCCATCGTATGGTTAGATGGTTTGTCTCGCCAACCGAATGCATAATGATGCCATGCCGACGGTAGTAACAATGGAGCCGGCGACATAAAGGCAAGTCATGAGCAACCGAGTGGCGGCGTCAGGCTCGGCGTGTGCCAGCACGAAACAGTAGTCGATAAACGCATAAACTAAGTAAAGCACGTTACCGGCGGCGAGTGCGAGTAGAGAAAGAAGTCGAGTGCGGCTGTATGCGAAGACGAGAAAACCCAGTGAGACAAGGCCAAGTAAATTTCCAGACCAAGATTCTATGCCGTACAGTATGGTTAGCGTGTTCACTTAGGGGGAAAAATCACCATCTAACGAGAACAAGATGAGCGACGGCTGGCGGGGCAGCGCGTCGCTACGGGCTGACGGTGGAATTTCGTCGAAAGTGAGGAGCCGAGGCTGCCAACCGTTCGCTCCATCGCATGGTTAGGCGGAGACGGGTGGCTCACGCTGTGCCCTCCATAGTATGATAACATAAATGATCGCGAACAGAATGTTCACAGGGATGTTGTAAGCCATCGCCCAATACCACTCCGTGTAGCCAGCGCTTTGGCACCAAGCGGTGAGCGCACTCACGCCTATCGAGGCGACAATCTGCAGGACCAAAGCGATGAGAAACGCTCGCCAGGCCCGGCCTCGAAAGCGTGTCCCAAAGAGGTAGCCAAGCGGAACTATGGCCGAGCCGTAATAGAGGAGCACGCCGAAAAGCTCGTTCATGGTTCAACGCCATTCGCCTAACGAGACCCAAGATCAGCGACCGCTGGCGAGGGCGCGTGTGGCTGCAGGTTGAATGTGGAAGTCATCGAAAGTCGAACGCGGAGCGGCCAGCGGTTCGCTGCATCGCTTGGTTAGGCCTTTTCATAGGTCAGAGCGTCCGATCGCCACGACCTTATGCGCGGACACAGGGTATTCAACGGCCCATTTGCCGTGACGCTTCGCCAGGACGATGTCTGTGAAAATATCGCCGACCCGCTGCTCGTGTCCGCCGATCACAGCAGCCTTGGGGCTAGACACAGCAAAGATGTGGAGAATCGGCGCGCAGAACTGCGACTGGCGCGTGGCAAGGGCTGTAATCTGGTGAACGTCCGCATCGGTAAGGCGGCGACTGCTACCGCGGCAATGCCAATAATCTGCATTGCAGCGTGGGCAGAAAGTGACGATGCCGCGCATCGTGTGAATACTCGTCGGATAGAACTTTGAATCGTCTGCGAGGCGATTTGGGCTGCGCTCGTCGCACGCGATCGAGAGAGGATCCCAATCGTGGACCAAAACCAACTTGTCGCGCGTGCGAACCGAATGATAGCCGATCACACTGATCGTCGGAATATCATGTTTTATGCAATAGGTCAGTCCTTTGACCTGTTTGGTGCCGTGCGTTTGTCCGGACGCGGACGCGGCAAGCGCTACTGCGATAGTGCAGACTAGCACGCGTTGCATAGGCCTAACGAGAACAAGATGAGCGACGGCCACCGAGAGCGAGCGTGGCTCGAAGCGACGAGGTTGTAGCGGTGCAAAACGCGAACGCACGACGGGTGGCCGTTCGCTCCATCGCATGGTTAGACGAATAACGTGGCTTCATGAGACGCGTGTAGCCCACCACACATAAGCTCCGACAACGAGCCCTCCAGCAACAGCGGCAAAACCGTAACAGCGAGCGCGTGACGGCGTGACATGCTCGATGAGCGTCGCTGGTCGCGCTCGAAGATGTGTAGTCGCATGAGGGAGGATGAAATCGGTCGGAAGCACGACACCTATTATGCCGCCGGTGATAAGCAGCGCAGCGATCAGTAATGCGACTTTGTCCATCGTTTCAAACTGATGCGCCATTTCGTCTAACGAGACGCAAGATCAGCGACCGCTGGCGGGACCCCGCGTCGTTGCAGATTTAATGTGGAAGTTATCGAAAACCAAAACGCGGAGCGGCCAGCGGTTCGCTGCATCGCCTGGTTAGGTGTTGGGTGGCTTGTCAGTAACCGCGGCGCCTCGTTTCTGCTGCAAAAGCCACTCGTAAATATCCGGCTGGTCATAGATATCCAAAATAAAATGATCCCGTCCCTCCAGAATGTTGAAACGAGGGTGTCCGCCGGCCGCCTCGATCGCCTGAATTAGCTCCTTCGTTTCGGCGATGGGCGCCTGCGCGTCTGCCGTGCCGTGAAATAGCCAAAGCGGAATCTGAGCGAGCTTGCCACCCCAGGCGGTAACCGGCGAATAGGTACCCAATGCTAGAGCCGCAGCGAAGCGCGAGGGAAGACGGTAAGCAAAATAAAGCGCGCCGCGGCCACCCATGCTGTGACCGGTGATGTAAATACGCTGCGCGTCGATGCGATAATCGCGCATCACCTGATCCAACAGTGCGTCAACGGCCTCTACATCCGTCCAGATCTCGCCCGCAGGACACTGCGGCGAAACAACGATGAACGGAAAATCCGGCTCGCTTTCCAGTTTGTGCGGTAACCCCCAAATGCGTAACCGCTCCACGTCATCGCCGCGCAGAGAACCACCGTGCAGGTAAAGAATGAGAGGCCAACGGGTATCCGGCGTGGTCGCGTAGCTCGCGGGCAAAAATAAAAGATAGGAGAGATGCACTCGTCGATGAGGAACCGGGGCATCGAACACGTGCGCTTGCTGGTGCGGAAGCGGCGCACTCCAACCGAAGCAGACGGAAACGAGAAGAACCAGGACGCTGAGAAAACGTTTCATGCGCGTGAAAAACACCTAACGAGAATTAGATCAGCTACGCCTACCGGGAGCGAGCGTCAATCGCAGTTGGAGGGTTTTGGTCATGGAAAACGTTGAGCGAACAGCGGGTAGGCGTTAGCTGCATCGTCTGGTTAGATCTATCGGGTGGCAAACACTGGAGGCTTCCCGGGAGTGATTTTTACATGCTTCGGGACAGGAATACTGACAGACTCTCGCTCAAATGCATAGCCGAACTTCAGACGAACTTCGTAGCAGCCCCTGAACTTCGTATCGCTGAGAGCCCACGCGGCATCTGCCGCTCCAGGAATGTCATGCAACTCGAAATCGACGATGCCATCATGATTGCGGTCGTAATAGGTGACGACGTAGCGCTCCCTCTCCAGCGCGCTCGTGGGGCCGGCGCAGCTCATAAGCACCGATGCCAGCAAGGCGATGATCGCAAGGCGCATTAGATCTAACGAGAATAAGATGAGCGACGGCGGACGAGACCGCGTGTCGCTCGGGGTGGATGTGTGGAAGTCATCTCAAAACTGGAGCGCACAGCGGTCCGCCGTTCGCTCCATCGCATGGTTAGATGCGGCCATAGTCTAGTGGACCTTCTTCATGCCGTCTCCGAAATCCGACAGCGGTATGTGAGGGGGCTTCCAATCGCGTAACGCTTCAGACAATGGGGGATCATGAATGTATACAAACTCCGCACCTTCTATGCTCCAGCGTCCATGACTCACAGACCGCGAGTCAGGATGATCGTCCTCTCGCTCCGGCTCGACGAACCACTCATCAAACGTATGATCCGAGCGAATGCGCATGCGTCCGATGGCGTCGATTGTCGTCCACGTCCAGACGCCGATGACTTGCTTTTCTGCGGCTGACAGGTGCGAGAAGAGTATGGCGTTGCGGACGCGGTTCGTGGCAAATCCGACAATCGAACTGGCCATCAGCACCCCAAGCAGAAGCAAAAGTGTCCTGTGTCGCGTGGTGCGCAGCATCTAACGAGAACAAGATGAGCGACGGCGGACGAGGCCGCGCGTTTCCTGTTTCATAATTCTTAATTCTTCCTTCAGCGTTGATCCACGGCGGTCCGCCGTTCGCTCCATCGCATGGTTAGACTCTCACTCGCCATGGGCAACGTGCAATATCCGTCCGTCGGCCTTTGCAATCATGGCAAATGCAGTTCCGCCAAACACTGGCCCGCCTTCGGGATCTTTGGGCAACGTGCCCTGCACCGTCCAGATGCCGTCCTCAAGCTCGGCCCGATACGGCTTCTGCGCTGCAATCGTCTTCTCACCGTAGATGCGTGTCCAAACGACGACCGCAATTTTGATCGCGGTGTCCGCATCGGGGACATAACCGTCTTTCGGAGGCATCTTTTCCTGTGCAAAAGCGCGGCTGACGAGAAAGCACATTACCGCAATCAGGCCCAGGTGACGGATACGCATGGAGTCTAACGAGAACAAGATCAGCGACGTCTACCGAGAGCGAGCGTTGATCGAAGGTGGAATGGTTTAGTCATTTGAAAGTTGGGGCGAACGACGGGTAGGCGTTCGCTGCATCGCTTGGTTAGGTCTTTGCTTCGCGAACATGTCACGCACTGGCGGCAGAAAGGACATCGCTATGATCGCACCGCTTAGAACGACAACAAACAGTGTCTCGGGATGAATAAATGAATCGTATGGTCGCGTCGCGCCGTAGGCGAATGCGGGAGCCAAAACAAGAATAAATCCCCATCGTGCCCAGGGGCGAAAGAACCACAAGCCCACGAGCACGGTCAGTAACGCCGCCGAGACGATAAAGCCAAAGAGTGGCTCATGTGGTGGTAGCCGACGCGACCAGCGGAAGAGGTGGACGATCCATTCGACAAGCAACCAGCATCCCCGCAGAAGCAGCAAACTACGAAAGACTGAGCCGGCACTCATAGACCTAACGAGAACAAGATGAGCGACGGCGGACGATGGCGAGCGTCGCTCGAGGTTGAAGTGTTGAAGTCATCTCAAAGGTGGAGCGCACAGCGGTCCGCCGTTCGCTCCATCGCCTGGTTAGGCGTCGGCTACGATCCAGCATGGATGTAAAATCCTGTCACTTTAACTCTCTCCGTATCTGCATAATCGATTCGCCAGTGTCCTTTGATTCTCCGAGCGTAAGTGAAGGTGTCAGGCGAGTAGTGAACTTCCACCGTGTTGTGATCAATGACGTGTATCCCGACAATAGGAACAGGCTTGAAGTGCTGCTCTCGGAAATGGCCCGGCATCAGCGCTGGGATCCTGCGAATGTCCGCGGCGGAAACCGCGTGGACGCTGCCATCGATGCGGGGCTTGCGTGGAGCGGCTGGCGGCTTCCCTGCGACTGCACACGTTGCAATCGTGAGCGAGAGAAGCGCGATGAGAAATCGTGTCATACGCCTAACGAGAACAAGATCAGCAATGGCTGAGAGCGAGCTTGGCTGCAGCTTGAACGAGGAAGTCATCCTATGGGGAACCCGGAGCGGCCAGCGGTTAGCTGCATCGCTTGGTTAGACCTCATCGCTGGCGAAGCCCCTCAAGCAACTTGCGATCGTTCTCAGCCCACATCTCGTGAAGTGATCTCGAAGCGCTTAGGACTTCTGCGTCTTCATGGTATTTCCGCAACACGGTCACCATCTGCTGCTGAGCTTGGGGCCCAACTGCGTCAAGACAATCGTGGAGTTGCTTTTTTGTAGCGATTATTTCGGCTGGTAGCGCTGTTCCGTTAGGGTGGTGTTCACGCCAGAACAGCTGTCCGTCTTCGCTCGGGCCGAGCTGAGCCGCGTCCCGCAAATAGGGATGTGAGCGGACCAACTTTAGCAGTGTTTTGATGGTTTGGCGCTGGCGTCGCACATTCTCACGCATAGCCGCTGCTACCTCGTGACCACTCCGAGCATGATTGGTCTGGGCAACCAGCGCACGGTAATCGTCGCAATCCTGCTTAACCCACGCGGCGAGCTCGTTGTGGCTTCCCGCCGATGCGCATTCGAGTGCGATCCAGCCGCATAGGAGTGTGCTGATAGCGCGCTTCATAGGTCTAACGAGAAGTAGATCGTGAAATCCCCTCTTTAAAGGCGGGATTTTCCCATCTATCAGGGTTGCGAGACGGTTGAGGGTTCGTCGACGGGGCTTCGAATTGCAAGGCAAGGGCGGTTGCAAACATGGGTGTAAATCATCGTCGTGGTCACGTCTTTGTGCCCGAGTAATTCCTGGACGGTTCGAATATCATAACCATTCTCCATCAAATGCGTAGCAAAACTGTGGCGAAAGGTACGACAGCTTGCCGCCTTCGGCAGCCGAGCGGCTCAGACCGCGTCGCGGTTTTGGGCGGGCACGGTCGGGGTTGAAGGCTCGATACGATTTTCTGGTTGCTGCATGACGGCGGTTCGATCGTGCACAGGGGCGCTTTCGTCCTTAAGGACTCGGGAGCGGATATAATCCTGTTGTCCCAGCGCTAAAGCGCTGGGCTATTGTCAGGGAAGATCGAGAAATCAGAGGCCGAAGATTAAAGACGCTTGTAAGGGATCCGAGCGCACCATCCGGATCAAGAGCGGCGGTTCGATCATGTACAGGGGCACTTTCGTCCTTAAGGACTCGGGAGCGGAGATAATCCTGTTGTCCCAGCGCTAAAGCGCTGGGCTATTGTCAGGGAAGAATCGAAAAATCAAGAGGCCGAAGATAAGGCGCTTGGAAGGGATCCCGAACGCACCATCCCGGATCAAGAGCGGCGTTTCGGTCGTGCACAGGGGCACTTTCGTCCTTAAGGACTCGGGAGCGGAGATAATCGTGTTGTCCCAGCGCTAAAGCGCTGGGCTATTGTCAGGGAAGAATCGAGAAATCAAGAGGCCGAAGATAAAGGCGCTTGTAAGGGATCCCGAGCGCACCATCAGGATCAAGAGCGGCGGTCGCAGTCGCTGTCTTGTGATTTGCCGCCGGGGGCGTAACTTTTCCGGATGCGGGTTCAGGTTGATCGGCGGTGGGGGTTTACTCTGCTTGAATTGGCGATCGCGGTCGTTCTTATCGTGCTGCTGATGATGCTGGCAGTGCCGAGCATGAGCGGCGTGATGGCGGATCGGCGGCTGCGGAAATCGCTCGATAGTTTCAATGCGATCGTGCGCGAAGCGCAGGAACGCAGCATGGCAGAGGGACGGCCGTACTTGATCGTCTGGCAGGAGGGCAAGATTGGATTGCGCCCGGAGGGATTGTCGAGGGGCGAGGATCCGGAGCCGGAGATGAGAATCAAGATAGCGAAGAACGAATCATTCCGGGTTTGGTTTCCGGCGGCGCTGATTGACGACGCACCGGCGGAATGGATTTTCTGGCCATCGGGAAATTGCGAGCCGGCGACGGTGAACTACGAGGGACGGGATGGGAAGTGGACAGCGAATTATTCCGCGCTCACGGCGCGATCGGAAACGGTTTCTTATGTGGCGAAATAAGAGAAAAGCGTTTGCGCTTTACGAGGTCCTCATCGGTCTTGCGATCTTTTCGCTGGGCGTGATTGCGCTCGGGCGTTCCGTCCAAAATTGCCTGAACGCGAGCGGTCTCAATGCCGAGGAAGACCGCATCCGGCAAATCCTGGCGGATCGGATGGCGGAAGTGCAGGCGACGCCGGGCCGTCCCGATCAGAAGAAAGAAACAAAGGTCGCGACCGGTTACGGCGACATTGTGCTGGTGCAAAGATCGATGCCGACGCCGTTGAAGGACGAGAACGACTTTGAGATCAACGGGATCAATCTCGTGACGTTGACCGCGGAATGGAAGCGGGGCGGAGTCGCGCAATCGCGCAAGATCCAGTTTTATGTTTATCGCCAGTGACAAAGGCCGGCGCCGGGCCGGATTCACCCTGCTCGAGATTATTCTGGCCACGGCGATTCTCGGGCTGATGGCGGTCGCGATTTTTCGTTTCGTGCAAGCTAACATCATCGCGTTGCGCATTTCCGCGGTAGAAAACATGGAGGAGGCGCGCTACAGCGGCCTGCTCGAGCTGCTCACCGCGCAATGGCAGGATTTGCCGACGGGTGTCGGCGCGCTCGCGGGGGACACTTACAAATTCAACGACCGGCCGCGCGATGAAATCGTGTGGGCCTGCGGCCCGGGTCCGGGATTAATGACGCGGTATGCGGCCGGCGAGTTTACGGTGCGGATGCGTTTGCGGCCGATCAAGGAAGGAAGCGACCGGCTCCAGCTCGGTTGTTATCGCAAACCGCGCGGAGAAGCGGAAGGCGAGAACGAAAAGGAAACCTGGGTGCCATTGATCGATGATGTGGGCGGTTTGCGGATCCGTTATTTCGATACGCGCCTCAACGCCTGGGTCGAGCGTTGGACGGATACGGCCACGTTGCCGCGGCTGATCGAGCTGGTTATCCAGCGCCCGAGCCGGCCGGATTGGCGGGCGATCGTGGCGCTGGGCCGGACTCCACTGTAATGCGTATGTCGTCTCGAAATAGAAGCGATTCCGGGGAGCGCACGCGCCTCGCGTGCTCAGCTTCGCGCCCTCGCGAAGCTACCGCCGATGAAGATGCTTTTCGGCGGGGCGCCGAAAAGAGCACGCGGGGCGCGTGCGCTCCCCGAACTTTTTCGCAGCGACGGGGCGCGGCCATCATGCTGGCGCTTTGGGCGCTGTTTCTGTTGAGCGCGATGGTCATTTCCTGGGCGCTCGACATCAATGCGCGGCTTAGCATTTCCAGCGTCGCAAACCGTAAGCTCGAGGCGGAAGCGATGGCGTGCTCGGGCGCCGAAGTGGCGCTGCATCCATCGGTGAAAGCTGGATCGCCGTTGCTGCACGGATCGTTTCCGCAGAAACAAAGTTTTTCGGTGCGAATCACCGGCGAAGGAGGGCGATTGAATCTGAATGCAATTGCCGCGGCGACGATTGCCAATCCCAATTCACCCTACCGCGAGCTGCTCCGAAAATATCTCGAGATCAAAGGGGTCGATCTGAATGAGCGCGACCATATGATCGACGCGCTGCTGGACTGGATCGATCCCGATAATCTGGTGCGAACAAATGGCGCCGAAGATGAGCCGGGGTATCAGCCGACGAACGGTCCGCTCAAGACGCTGGCCGAGGTGAAACGGATCCGAGGTTGGGAGGAATTCGCTTCGAACCCGAATTGGGATGAGGATTTCACGCTCTTCACTCTGAGTCAGGGCGGGCCTCAGGGCGGAGGGCTGCAGATCGATATTAATTCCGCGCCCCGCGATGTGTTGCTGGCGCTGCCGGGATTTACCGAGCCGCTGGTGGATCGTTTCCTGGAGTTGCGTCGCGGGCCGGACGGCATCGAGGGGACAGAGGACGATGTGAGGTTTACGGTGGGGACGGCAACCGCGCAAAACACAACCGCGCAAGGCAACCAGACTACGGTTTCGCTGCAAATTGCACTTGGCTTTCGGCAGGATCAGTTTAATCAGCTTCTCCCATTGATCACCGATACCTCCCAGGTTGTCCGTGTGATCAGTGTGGGCAAATCCGGATCGGCAACGCGAACGGTGCGAATGGTGATGTTCAAATTCAATGGTGGCACTCGATTAATTTCGTGGAAGGAGCTTTGATATCGAGCCGGCAACGAAACGCGTCTACGTAGTTCCCTCGGCCAACGGCTGGGACCTGGTGCGCTTTGCCGAGGTGAATAAAGCCTGGGAAGTGCGCGGCGTCGGCACGGTCGAGGAAGCCGCCGGGTTGTTACAACCCGAGGACGATATCGTGCTCGCGCTGCCGATCGAGCTCGTGCTCGCGCAACGGATGCGGCTCCCGACGACCGATCCGAGCGAGTTCGTCGAGATGGTGCGCATCCAGGTCGAGAAAGCGATGCCGTATTCGCCGGAGGAAATGACGACCGATTCGGAAGTGATCTCCCAAACCGAAGAAGGCAGCGTCATTTCCGCCGTCGCGGTGCACAACGAAAAGTTGAACGAGCTGGCGGCGCCGCTGATCGCGCGCGGATTGATCCCAAGCCAGGTCACCGTTTATGCCGGCCATCGAGCCGCGACCCACAGCCCCGAAGGAACGGCGCTCTTCATTTATCCCGAGAACGAATCGATCGTCTGCGCGATCGCGGAGGAGGGGAAAGTCAGTTTTACCCACAGCCTCGATGGCGCGGATGCATTGCAGCTCCAGCGCGATTTGCCGCAACTGACCTTGAGCGCGGAACTGCAAGGCATCAACACTTCGGCGCCGCGGATTCTTCTCGCGGAAAGTCTTTTCGAATTTCGCGACACCGTGGAAGGAATTTTCGCGACGAACGCGGAGTTGATCGCGGTCGAAGTTCCGCCGGCGGAATCGCGGCTCAATCTGCTCCCGGAAAGTTGGCGTCACCGCCGCGCCCAGCTCGTCCGGCAAAAGGAATGGCGGAAGCGAATCGTGATCGGCGCCGCGGCTTACGGCGGCTTCTTCCTGCTGTTTTTGTTTTATCTGCTCGGCCTGAAATTTTCCATCAGCCGGTTGGACAAGCGCATCTCGAAGGACGCGCCGCGGACCGAATTCGTCCGGGCCACGGAGACAAAATGGAAGGCGCTCGCGCCGGCGATTGATCCCCACTATTACCCGATCGAAGTGATCCAGCATTTGTTCGAGAGCCTGCCTTCGGCCGACGTGCGGATCACGCAGTTCAATCAATCGGCCCGCCAGATTTCGGTGGACGGCGAGGCGAACACCGCCGCGCTCGCGTATCAGTTTGCGGAGAAGGTCAAAAAGAATCCGGACTTGCAGACGTTCCAGTTCGAGCTGGGAGCGCCCCGTCTATTGCCGAACGATCACGCACAATTTCGCCTGGAAGGTAAACCGAAATGACGATCGCCGGCTGGTATCAACGCCTGAATCCCCGGGAACGGCGGCTGAGCGCCATCGTTGGCGGAATTGTTTTCCTGCTCCTGAATTGGTACATCTGGGGCAAGCTTCTCGGCGCGCTCGACCACGCCCGGACCGATCTCGTCGCGCGCCAGAATACGCGCAAGGTCCAGGAAGTTTTCATTCGCGAACGCGACCTGTGGGAGAAGCGCGCGAAATGGCTGAAGGAACATCAGCCGACGTTGAAAGGACCCGGCGAAGCCTCGACGCTGCTCGACCAGATCAAACAAGTCGCCGGCAAACATAACGTGCTGATCGAAAATCCGGCCATCGGGACGAGCGACGCGACGGCGGACCACCAGGCCGTTTTCGCGTCGTTCGAAGTGAAGAGCGCGTGGCCGCCGCTGGTCCATTTCCTCTATGACGTCCAGCAGCCGGAGTCGTTTGTCGTTTTTGAAAGCGTGACGCTGAACATCGATTCGGCTGATCCCACGATGATGCGCGGGAAAATGAAGCTGGCCCGCTGGTTCGCGCCAAAATAGCCCGCGAATCACGCGCCGTAACGGAGCGCGCGTAGCGTGCGAGGCCGGGCTTTCAATGGACGCGAATGAAAGAGATTGTTTTCAAAGAGGAGAGTTACGCGATTATCGGAGCCTGCTTCGAGGTTTACAACGAAAAGGGGTGTGGCTTCCTAGAGCCCGTTTATCAGGAATGTCTACATATCGAGTTCGAGTACCAAGGCATTCCAGCGATTGCCAAGCCGGCGCTGACCCTGAGCTATCGCGGCCGAACGCTATCGCAAACCTATCAAGCAGACTTTGTTTGTTACGGCAAAATCATCGTCGAACTGAAAGCTACGTCGGCTCTCGCCGACGAACATCGCGCGCAACTCCTGAACTACCTTCATGCTACCGGTTTCCAACTCGGTCTGCTCGTGAACTTCGGCCATTATCCGCGGCTCGAATACGAGCGGATCGCAAAGACCGAACATAAAAACAGCAATGAGAAGATTTCCTTCTGATTCATTCGCGTCCGTTCGCGTGATTCGCGGGCAATAAAAATGATGTTCGAACACGTGCTGGTGCATTATTGTCGGACCGGAAGAACCTGGAAAAAATGAAGACAAGGAATCTCGCCCTCGCTCTGGTCGTGGCCGCGCCGCTGAGTTTGCTGCTGGCCGACGACGTGCCAAAGCCGTTCGCGTTCGCCCGCTACCAGCCAATGATGGACCGTTCGCCGTTCGCGGTTGCCACGGCGGTCGCTGCGCCGGCAGCCACGCCGAATTTCGCGAAGGACCTTTTCGTGGCGAACGCCGCCCATTCGAAGGATGGCGACTTCGTCACGGTGGCGTCGAGCGCGGACAAGAATTTTAAGAAATACCTTTCGACGAATGCTCCGGAGGACGGCTACGCGATCACCAACATCGAGTGGTCGGACAAAGTGGGGGCGACGAAGGTGACGGTTAGCAAGGACGGACAAACGGCGACATTGAGTTTCAATGAAGCGCTCCTGAAGCAATCGGTCGCGACCAACCAACCGCAGCCAGTGCCGATGCAGATGCAGCAGCCGAACGTCCAAGCGCAACCGATTGTCCCACCGCCCGTGGTGCCGCAAACAACGTTTCAACAAAAACCCGCGCCGATCCCGCAATTACCCACGCCGCCTCCGCGCGTGCGTGGCATCATCCCGAAAAACCCGGCGCCGAATACGACGCCATATCCCACCGTGGCGCCAGGGGCCACGCCGGAAGTGGAATTGTAACAGACTACTGGCCCCAATCGTCGTCCGCGGTGTCGGCTTTGCGATCGGGACCGGCGGAATAGAGATCGTAGCCGGTGGGATTTTTCCGGCCGGGCGACAGGTAAATGTAATTGCTCCCCCAGGGATCTTTCGGGATTTCCTTGAAGAGCTGATACCAATGGCTCGGGCGCGGATCGCTCGACGGCTGGGTCACCAACGCCTGAAGACCTTGCTCAGTCGTGGGCATAAAGCCGTTAATGCTTTCATAAAGTTTGAGCTGCGTTCCGATCGATTGAACGTCGGCGCGAACCGCCACGCTCTTGGCGACACCGGTCGTGTTCCCGAGCTTGCTTACGGCCACGCCGAGCAAAATGACGATGATGCTGATGACCAGCATGATTTCCAGGAGGGTGAAGGCGCTTTGTCGTTTTTTCATTCTCGTCATTCTCGGTTAGCGGTCGGTCTGCAATTCGTAATCTGATTTATCCCAGAGATACTTCAATTGAATCTGGGTGGCGCGAATGGCCGACACGGCCGTGCCGGATCCGCTGGTGATGAGGACATCGTTGGTTCCCGCTTTCAGGTTGGTGGCGGGAACCAGTTTCTGGGCGCGGAGCCAGCCGGTGTATTGAAAGCGCATCCCGCGCAGGAGCGACGCGGTCTGGCCGCGATAAGCCGGGTCCGCCAAATCGGGTAGGGTGACGGACGCGGTCCCAAGATTCTCGCCATTGACGTAAACTTCCGGCGGCGCGGCAATGTTTGGGCTCGCGACTTCGAACGTAATCAGCGCGACGAGCGGCTGCGATTCCAAACCGAATTGAAAGGCTGCGCCTTGCGATACGCTTGCGCCGATTCGAATCGTTTCGTCCGCGAGCGACGCCGTCACCGTCCCGAACTGTTCCGTGTCCTGGGTGGCCGGATGCAGTGGCGCCATCGCGGCGAACGGTTCCGGAATAAGATCGCGGCGCTCCGCGCTGGAGGGGTGAAGCACCTCGGCGTTCCGCATCCAATCGAGATACGCGCCGCGAACATTTTTTCCTTCGCCCGCCACTTCCACGTCGATTGTGGACACGCCGAGCATCGGCACCATCACGCTTTCGGATGTAGGCAAACCGATGCCGGCGCCGAGCGGGCCCGATTGCATGACGACCGTGCCGGATTCATCCCAGGCGGTGAGCTGCGGTTTCTGCTCGGCGTTATCCTCGAAAAAGAGGCGGAAAAAAAGGACCTGAGCGTCCGCGCTCGGATGGGCGAGGCGAATCCGAAAAATGGTCGTCTCGGGAAGGCCGGGCGTTTTTTGTCCGGGAACAATCGTGATTGCTTCGACCCATTCCGGAGTCGCCTGCGGTTTGGAGTTGGCCGCCGGAATCTGCCGGAGATCGAGCCACGCGCTCTGGATCAGGTTCGAACTGTGCGTGGTGCTTTTCGGTTGGCTTGGACCCAGGGTGGAGGTGAAAACTTCCTGGCCGTGAGTCGACGCGACCGCGAAGAGGAGGAGGAAAAACGCGGCAGCCCTTGGAAGCATTTGCGGCGCGAGCGTAGCTTAAGTCGGGCGAACCTGCAAGCTGTGCGTCATTTCGAACACGGCCGACAGGATGCTGTAAACGACGAAGCCAACCACGATGGCGATGAGCACAATGATCACCGGCGGGATCAGGGCTGAGATCGTTTTCACGGTGCGGTCCAGCTCGCGCTCGTAAACGTCGGCGATGGTCTGCATCGTCTGGGAGAAATGTCCTGTCTGTTCGCCGACCGCCATCATGTCGGTAAATAAATCCGGGAAGAGTTGCTGCGCGGTGAGCGCAGTCGAGAGGGTCGCGCCATCGATCACCGCGCGGCGCACTTCGGTCATCTTCACTTCGAGGTAACGGTTGCCGGCAATTTCGGTGACGAGATCAATCGCGCGCAAAAGCGGCACGCCGTTTTCCATGAGGGTCCCGAGCGTGCGCGAAAACTGCGCGTAATAACGATGGCGAATCACGCGCCCGTATCCGGGAATCATGAGCCGAAACCTGTCCCAGGCGATTCGGCCTTCATCGCTGCGAACAAACGCGCGGAAGGCGATGACGCCGCCGATCCCGATCGCTAAGGCAAGCCACCAATAATTCGTGATCGCCTGATTCACGCCCAAAAGAATTCGCGTTGGCAACGGAAGCGCGCCGCCGTTTTGCGACATGAAGCCGACCAGTTGCGGCACCATGAACGTAATGAAGAGCGTGATGAGCGCGACGCCGGCCAGCGCGAGGAACATCGGATAAATCAGCGCCTGCTGAACGCTGTCGCGAAGATTCTTCGCCTGCATCAAATGTTCGACGAGGCGGGAAAGAATATCGGGCAGCGCGCCGCTCGCTTCACCGGCGGCGACGAGGTTCACGTAGATCGGCGGAAAAATGCGGGGGAAATCGCGGAGCGCCTGCGAAAAACTGCGGCCGTCGACTAGCGCCTGGTGGAGCGAGTGGGTCATCTGCTGGACACGCGGTTGTTTGAGACGCTTTTCGAGAACGGACAATCCTTCGTCCAATGTCATCCCGGCTTTGAGCAGATGGCCCAGCTGCTCGGTGAAAATGAGCAACTGGCCATGCGGAATTTTCAGCTTTTGTGCCGGCGCCGACGGCGCTGCCCTTGGGGACGGAATGGCGACTGGGGCCGGCGCGCTGGTCCTGGCCGTTTTCGCGACCGGTGGCGGCGCGCTACCGACAAGCTCGATCCGCACCGGCATGTAATGCAGTTGCTCGATCTGGCGAATCGCGACGGCGCGGTCGGTGCACTCGAGCACGCCCTCCACGAGACCACCCTGGGCATTGCGCGCGCGATAAGAGAATTGTGGCATGCGACGAAGTCCTACGGCGCCAAACTTATCGCGCAGTTCGAAAATAATCTAGCGCCGGTCACCGCTGCGCTGTGAAAAGCGCAGCGGCGACGAATTAATTTCGACGCCTGTTTCTACGGTCCGTTGCCGCGATCGTAGATCTCGACGAGGCCGTTGCCGGTCGTGTTTCCGAGCCCGGCCAGAATGGCGCTGTAAGCACCAGGCGGAAGGATGACCGCGATCGCCGCTTCCCTGGTGTCGCTCGGTGCGAGCCCGGCGGCGGCGACCTGAGCGGCATTCGACGGATTGTCCTGCCAATCATTGTTCGTGAAGAGCAACACGCCGTCGCCGTTGTGTAGTTCCAGCGTCGGGTTCTGGAGCGTATTGGGAACGCCCAGAGACGCGAGGCTCGGCCCGAGGCCGCGAATCACGATGTGATCGGCATTGTTGCTGTTGCCCAGGATGAATCCGGCAATGACGCTGTCGCCCGGCGTGCTACCCACGAAACCGCGGGTGCTGATGTTCCCCAGTTTTGAGACTGCGGCGCTGTCGAGATCGTAGACTTCGATGAGACCAATGCCGGTCGAACCGCCCTTCCCAAAGATGACCGCGGTGTAGTTGCCCGGTGGCAACGTAATGTCGATCGCCGATTCCACATCGTTAGTCGGCGGGATGCCGCTTGCCTTGATCTGGGCCTCCTGGGTATCGCGCCAATTATCGTTCGTGATCGTTTGGAACGAACCCGTTCCGTGCAATTCAAGGATCGGGTCCGGCAACGGATTTGGAATTCCGAAGCGGGTCAGCGACGGTCCGATCGCGCGCACGATGACGTGCTTCGGCACGGAGCCTGTGATGATGAATCCGCCGATGCCGACCTGATCACCCGTCAACACGTGGAGCCGTGTCGAGAGATTCAGCGCCTGCGAAGTTGGTGGTACTGTAGGCGTAGCGGTTGCAGTGGCGGTAGCGGTCGGTGTCGTAGAGGGGGAGGGCTCAGGTTCTGGGAAACTAGCCGTAAAATCCGCGCGCTCGTTCTTATTCGTAATGGTCACCTGACTGCTTGACGGGTTGTATTCATAGCCGAGACCGGATGGAGTCACGGTATAAGGGGCTTCAGGAACCGGTTTCAGATTGGTGAACTGGTACGTTCCCATCGCATCAGTCGTGGTGGTCGCCGTTGTGCTGTCAGGCTTGGTCAGCGTAATCGTCACGCCTTCGACGGGGCTGCCATCGTCGGCGAGAGTGACCTGGCCGAAAATGGTGAAGCCCTGGCCCTGGCCGATAACTGTCGACGTTCCTCCAACGAACGCGACGACCCAGCCATCGTCATCGGTGCTTGGAAATTCCTGGAACGCGCCTTTGGTCGTTGGAAAATCATTCGTGGTAACAATCGCAGGGCCGAAACACGGCTCCGTGGCGGTCTGGCTGCAATCCGAATCGGATGCGGTCCAGCCGGCCACATAAAGATTGCCGCCCGGATCGACTGTGATCGCTTCACCTTCATCCTGGTGGCTGCCGCCAAGGAAGGATGAATAGACTAACGAATTGCTCGACGAGACGCCGGGGCTCGTATTGAACATCGCGACAAAAGCGTCACGGGACTGTGGCGGCGAGCTGCCGGGATTGCTTCCCGGCTCAGGCTGGAACGCATCTTTGGTCGGGAAATTCAGAGGCACTTGTTGCGGGCCGTTTGGCCCGTCGCCTGGCGGAGCGGGCACGAAGGTCGATTCCGTCCAACCCGTAATGTAGGCGTTGCCGAGTAGATCCACGGCGACCGCGGCGCCATCGTATTTCGAGTGGTCGCAGGTACAACTGAGGTTGCCCCCATCGCCCTCGTTGGCGTCGCCACCAATGTAGGTGGAATAAATGAAGGCCGAGCCGTCAGGATTAATCCGCGTCAGGAAGGCATCGAAACCGCCGTTATTCTGCGGTTGGAAGGCATTCGCTGTTGTTGGAAAATCATCCTGAGTAGTGATGAGGCCGTTCCCGGCACTCTGGGCCATCAGCACGCCACCGGAATCAGTGTAGCCGGTGAGGTATGCGCTGCTATCCGTTCCGAGAGCAATTCCCCACGCTACGTCGGTTGCGGCGCCGCCAAGGAACGTAGAGTAAATGTACTCGCTGCCCGTCGGGCTTACTTTGGCTACGAATGCGTCTCGCGAGAAGCCAGTGCCGCCGGGATCTTTTTGGACTGCCAGATCTGTGGTCGGAAAACGCGAGGAGGCCGGAGTCGGGCTCGGGATGGGCGATGAGCTTGGAGTTGCCGATGGGACCGGCGTCGGCTCCGTGGAGTCCGTCCAACCAGTGACGTAAGCATTCCCGTCATGATCGACCTTCACGCCGAGGGCCACATCGTCCAAATCCCCACCGATGTAGGTGGAGTAAACCCGAAACTGGCCCGACGCATCGATCTTCGCCAGATAACCGTCGAAATTTTCTTGTCCGTTATGGATGTGGCTGCCGCGCCGGTCGATCTCGCTATTGCCCGGGATCGGGTTTGTCGTCGGGAACGCAAATGAATCGGTGTAGCCGACGACGTAAACATTGTTGTGGCTGTCGAGCGCGATTCCGCGGCCCACATCGGTTCCTGAAGCACCGCCGAAATAAGTCGAGAAGATCAGCTGATCCCCCGCGGCATTCATTTTGGTAATGAAGCTGTCGGATTCGCAGCAGGCGTCGGCCAAATGCGTTTGCATCGCATTTCGAGTGGGAAAATCGGCGGAAAACGTCCAGCCCGTCACATACACATTCCGGTCCGAGTCGAGAGTAACGCCGTATGCTCCCTCGCTGGGAGGCGCGTCGACAGTGTCGCCGCCGCCGAGATAGGTCGACCAGATCAGCTCCGAGCCATCCGGATTAAATTTCGTGATGAAAGCTTCCTCGGTGTCAAAGTTCTCACCGGGCTGATACGCGTTCTTCGTTGGGAAAAGCTCGGAGTCAGTCCATCCTACCGCGTAGGCATCGCCATCGGCGTCCGCAGCAATGTCGTGAACGCGGTCTTTTTCCTCACCGGCAAGGTAAGTCGAATACAGAATGATCGCCGGATCGATAACGAGTGGCCGCGAGTGATCGTATTCGCCCACGCTGAATCCGGCGCGGCTCCCATTTGCCGTGAAACCGCCGGAGACGGCCCGTTTGACGCCATCGACCTGCTGATAAATGAGAGGTTGGCCCTGGCGCATTTGCGCGCCGCCGGCCGCGTGCACCACCAGCGCGCCGGTTGCGGCATCCACCTCGAGGCGCTCGGCGCCTTCAAAGTTGAACGCGATCTGATTCGGGTCAGCCCCGGGTGCGATGACGAGATCGTATTCCAGCTGCCCTCCTTTGCCGTAATAGACCAAATCGATTCCGGGATAGACAGCGGCGTAGGAAACCTTCCGGAACGTCGGCACGTCCGTGATCCATTTCTGTTCGTCGTTGCCGCGGAAGTAATTGATCTTGCCCGGCAACGATTCCATTCCCGTGACGGCCGGGACCATGTTGGCGCCCACCAGACTCATGCGCACGACGGCTCTGGAAGCGGCGCGTTGTGCGGCGCGCTCTTGTCTTTCGCGTAGGATTTGCGCCGCACCAGCAGCTCCCTTGGCCGCGACAGTCGGAGCGTTCGAGGCGGATGCTACGCCGGGTTTTTTTAGAACAAAAACCGTCTCGCTCTGGGTGAAGAACGCTTTCACACCCGCCCCCCGGGAGGCAAATTGGACCTCGGCCGGGAACTGGCCGCGGTTTATTTCGAACGACAAAGGCAGTTGCCCGAGCGCCATCCGCGCGCGTTTTTGGTCGACTCGCGCAGCGGCGGCCATCGCTTTCTGGGTCGAAGCCGGGGGTGAAATTTTTGGCGCCGCCCCGATGGAATCTCCGTTCGGCAGCAACACATACGTCAGACCTATGAGGCCCAGCGTGACGATGAAGCTCGCGCCGATTTTCTTGATGGCTTTTTTCTTGTTCATGGGATTTTCCTTTTTTGCCCGCACCTCCTAAAACGCCTCGCGCGGAGATGCAATTCTGGAGAGGCGCGCTGGGAGGTGACAAGCCTTTTCTTCCGCCTGGGAGACGCGCATTTTCCCGGTTTGGTGCGATTCAAGAGTAAGGTATTCTATATCCTCGACGCCGCTGCTCTCTGCCGTGGGCCTATGAAGAACCCCGGTTTAACACGCAAATTGATTCAGTTTCTTTCCGCGACATCGCTCGCCGCGGCCGTCACGGTTGGCGCCCAGCCCGATATCAGCGCAACCAAGAGCCGCGCTTCGCGGGCCAGGCCGCAAGTGATCTATCATTTGCCGCCCGCCTCCAATTATGCGGCGACTTTGCATTCGCAGGCGAAAAGTCAGAATAACGAGCTGCCGATCGACAGCTCGATGGCGACATCGGTCCCAACGCCTCGTGCCAACGCGAATACCGACGCCGCGCAACAACCGGCCGCCTCTCATCCCCCGCACGAGCGCCAGCTGAAGCCCCGCGCGCGATCGAATCGGGCGCAGGGTCGGCCCCATTCCTTTGGCAAGTCATCCGGCCGTGGCAACGGACACGGAAATCATTCGCACAAAAAGTAGACGGACCCGGCGGGGGATCCCGATCCAACCTGAAGAATTGGTCTTGCGAAAGCGCGAGCACTGCGTTGCGTAGGCACTCTATGCTTAGACTTTGGTTAACCCTCGCCGCCGCTGCGTTCGCCGCCGAAACTCTTTTTGCAGCCGAAGTGGAGGTGAAACCTTCGGCTAGTCCCTCCAAGTCCGCTGCGTCGCCCTCAAACAAACCGGCCGCATCGCCGTCAGCCACGCCAGCTGCTGCGCAATTGCCGCAATATCGACCGGCGGTTCTTCCTCTCGGCCCGAACTCGGTTATCAACCGCATCGATGAAGCGGGCTTGATTCGCGATGGGCAAAAGGATGGATCGCTCTACTTCCGTTGCGCCGTGGGTAAAAATGGCGAGATCCTGGACACGTGGACTTATCGTCAATCGCCCGATTCCACCTTGCTCGAGCGCGAGCTCGTTCGCTGCCTCGACCAGGCGGTGTTTATTCCCGCCGTTTACGACCACGAGCCGGTCAGCGCTTTCTTCTTCGGCACCGTTACCTTCAAAGTGGTCGATGGAAAACCGCGCCTGCGCATTTTTGCGAACCAGGAAGAGGCGGAGTTGAAGAAGGAAAGCGACTTCATCGGGCCGCAACCCTTCGTCGGCCGGGGCTCGAAGTTTGAAGGACTCCATTATCCGAACGACACCGTCACCTCGGAGCTGACCGGGATGGTGGAAATGGCGATGAAGATCGATGCGACCGGCAAGCTCCTGGATCTCAAGGTGGTTTCTGAATATCCGCCGCTGGTGGGGTTCGAGCGCGCGGCTGCGGAAGATTTTCGGGTGGCGACGTTCATTCCGGCGTTTCGTGAAGGCAAACCGGTAGAGTGCAACATCACGCTGCCCGTTTATTACGAGCCGTAGAGTGGCGAAGGGCGCGTTTCTACCGTGTTCGTTTTTCGAGCGCGATCCGCTTGATTGCGCGCGCGACCTCATCGGCACCGAGCTGATCTGGGAAAAATGCTCCGGCGTCGTCGTCGAGGCGGAAGCGTATTTGACGTTGAATGACGAAGCCTGCCACACCTTCACGCGCCCGAGCACACGCGCCTTCGTCGAACGCAATGATCCCGGCGCGATCTACATTTATTTCAATTACGGCGTTCATTGGATGCTGAATCTCCTGGTCAAAGGCGACGAACGCAGCGGCCTGATCCTGATTCGCGCGCTCGAACCGCGGCGAGGCGTGCAGCTCATGAAGAAGCGGCGCGGCCTGGATGATGTTCGCCGGCTCTGTTCCGGTCCGGGAAAACTCACGCAAGCGCTCGACATTACGGACCGTCATCACGAGAAGAGCATTTGTGCCGGCACGCGGCATTATCTTTTGCCGCGTGTAAACGCTGACGTTCGTGTCGTCGTCGATCCGCGCGTCGGGATCAGCCGGTCGAAGGATTTACCCTGGCGCTTCACTCTGGCCAGAAGCGAGTTTGTCAGCCGGCCCGTCCGAATCGGTCGGACATGACACATCGGCGCCATGCATTACCTTAGCGCGCTATGAAAAAACGCGTCCTGCTCGGGATGAGCGGCGGGGTCGATTCCAGCGTGGCGGGGTACCTTCTGCGCGAACAGGGATACGACGTCGTCGGCGTCACGATGAAAGTCTGGCCGCAGGATTGTATCTCGCGCGCGGAAGACAAATGCTGCGGCCCGCAGGCCGTCGCGGACGCGCGCGGCGTGGCCCATTCGTTAGGCTTTCCGCACTACGTTGTGGATGAGGCCGATCAATTCGAGCGCCTCGTGATCGATTATTTTTCGAGCGAATACCAGGCCGGCCGGACGCCGAACCCTTGCGTGATGTGCAACGAGAAATTGAAGTTCGGCAATCTTTGGAACAAAGCGGAGGCGCTCGGTTGCGATTACATCGCCACCGGCCATTACGCGATCATCGAGCATCACGAAACTGCCGGTGCGGCTCGCACTCGCGCCGTTTTGCGGAAGGGGATCGATCCGCGGAAGGACCAGTCGTATTTCATGTTTAGTCTGCGCCAGCCGCAATTGCGCCGGGCCTTGACGCCGCTGGGAGGAATGTCGAAGCCGGCGATTCGCGAAATCGCGCGTTCGTTAGGCCTGAAGGTCGCCGACAAAGCCGACAGCCAGGAGATTTGTTTCGTGCCCGGCAACGATTACAAAGCCTTTCTCCGCTCGCATCTCGATGAAGCGGGATTTCATCCGGGCGGGATTTACGATCTCGAGGGAAATTTTCTCGGTGAACATGAAGGCATCGAAATGTTCACCATCGGACAGCGGAAAGGTTTGCCCGGAGGCTCCGCCCAACCGCGCTACGTCGTCGATCTCGATCCGGAAACAAACCGGGTCCTGGTCGGTTCCGCGGAAGATCTCGTGTCCGACGATTTCGAGATCGATCGCGTGAATTGGATTGGCGAGGCGGAAGAGAACTTCGAAGCGACGGTGAAAATTCGTTACAGCCATCCCGGAACGCGGGCGACGGTGACCGCGATGGAAAACGGACGCGCGCGGATCGAACTGCACGAGCCGCAGAAAGCCGTCACGCCGGGACAGGCCGCTGTTATTTACGACGGCGATGTCGTGGTCGGCGGCGGATGGATCTGCCGCGCCGCGGCGTTGGAGCCCGCCTGATTGAATGGCTGAAGAAATCGTTCTCGCGCTCTGCACTTTTCCTGATGCCGAGACGGCGCGGAGGATCGCGCGCGAGTTGGTCGATCTTCGACTCGCTGCCTGCGGAAACGTCCTCCCGCAAATTCATTCGATCTATCGCTGGCAGGGAAAAATCGAATCAGCGGATGAAGCGCTCGGCATTTTCAAGCTGCCCGCAAGCCGCTACGCGGACTTCGAAGGCAAACTTCGCTCGCTCCATCCCTACGATGTGCCGGAGATAATTTCCTGCGGAATTGATCGCGGTCTGCCGGAATATTTGCGCTGGGTGAGCGATTCCTGCGTACCTCACAATCCTGACAGGTAATGCCGTTAAGCTCGCGTTGAGGGCGCTACAAAGCATATTTGAGTTCTGCGCTGGGGCGACGTTTCCCGTTGCCTCGGCGGTTATCTTGACGGCTTAAAGCCGTCAAGACCTGCGTTGCAAGGTCCCCCAGTTTATCGGGCGATCCGGCGGGAGGTGGGATAGCTTCGGGCGTTGTTTCTTCTTAGAACCCCGCCGAGCCTGCGGACGGAGTAAGGCGGCATGACGTGTCCGAGGCGATTTCTCGCTGAGTTCGACAATGCGGTGGATTTGCCGATAAAGCGGGTGTTTTCGGTTTGCCTGGTAAAAGCGATGAAAGCCGGTCGACCGGGAAGTGACGAGTCCGAGGGCGCTGAGTTTCCGCAATTCGTCCTGGACGGTGTGAAGCGCCAGGTGACTTCTCAGCATCAGTTCGCGGACGTAATACTCGGCCGTAGAAGAGGCGAAGAGCAGCTGAAAAAGCTTTGCCCTGACGGCTGGGAACAACACCTCCAAAACAGATCGCTTCGATTTCAAACCATCACGATATTGATCTTGACGGCTTAAAGCCGTCAAGCTCGCGTTGCGGCGCGTTGGCCTCCGCGTCCAAGTGGCCAACGTAGCAGACATGTATTCCGTCTTTCGGCGGACACATCGTAGGAGACATGGATTCCATTTCGGCGGACTCTTGACGGCTTAAAGCCGTCAAACTCGCATTGCGGCGCGTTGTTCTGCACGCCCAACGTCGACAATGTAGGAGGCATGTATTCTGTCTTTCGGGGGATCGTCGTAGAAGACATATTCCGTCTCCGCAGGCTTCTTGACGGCTTAAAGCCGTCAAGAGTTCTGGGCGCCCAAGGACGCTGGCGATAACGATTAGGTGGCGAAACGCGAACGTTTTCGTCCGAGAATAAAAATGGTCACGCCGATTGCGTTTGCGATCGCGGTCACGCCAATGACTTTGATGGCAAAGAGAAACGGGCTCGGGACATCAATGATGGGAAACACGGTGAAGAAAATCGCGAGCAGCGAAGTAATCATCCCGGCCAACGCCGCGATCCGCAGCCACAATGACGCTCCGTTCCGGAGGGCAGCGGCGCCGAACAGTGGAATCGCGAACATCGCGAAGTAGGCGATGCCGTAGAAAACATTCGCGGCGTTGTCGACCAGTTGAAACGCTTCCTGCACTCCAGCGCCGATCTGGCTGGCGATGGCGAGGACAAGCGTGATCGTGCCGACAAACAGGAGCGAATTGATCGGCGTCTGGTAGCGTGAATGGAGCCGCGAGAACCACCGCGGCAGCAGATTATCCCAGCCGGCCACCATCGGCAGCCGCGAGCTGCCGGTAAAATGAATGTTCATTGAAGAAATCGTCCGCACCGTCATGAACAGAATCGCCGCGGATGCGATTGCTCCGGCAATTTGGAACGAATGGAAACCGAGCCGGAGCGTTTGCGGCACCGGACCGATGAGATCGATCTGGTTGTCACCAATGAATGCGAGCACCGAGCTGGTGCCCAGAATGAACATGAGCGCGATGATCGGCGAAGCGATGAGAACGCTGCGCCCGATGTTGCGTGCGGGCGAGCGACATTCTCCCGCCAGAATCGCGACGTATTCGAATCCACTCAGCCCGCCGACCGCAAGTTTGCTCGTGATGTTGAGACAATAAAAGAGCGACATTGTCGGCGCCGCCATCGCCAGCGGATGATATTCCTTCAGCTCTCCCCGCCAAAGACTCACGAACGGCAGGATGATGAGCGCGCCGTAAGCGGCGAACATGACGATGCCGCCGAGATTGTGGAGCCATTTCCCCAGCGATAAACCGCGGACGCCGGTCGCGCACATTCCGAGGACGAGCAGGCAGCTCACCACGACGATGCACCATTTGCTTTCGCGCATCCAGGCGCCGCTTTCGCCGAGCGCATACGAAATGTTGGTCGTGATGAACATGCCGCTGAGCGCGAGCACAGTGATGGAGAGCAGCCACTGGTTCCACGCCACGATGAACCCGACGAATTCGTTGAACCCGAACTTCGCCCACTGATACAAACCGCCTTCGAGCGGCAGACGGTTGTTCAGATAGATCACGACCGCTCCCTGCGGAATGTAGAAAAGCACGATCGCGAGCAGCCAAAAAAACAGGTGGGCGTGGCCAAGCTTTGCCGCAGTGCCGACCCACGTCGATCCGACCACGAAAACGATCTGGGTAAGGACGAGATCCCAAAGTCCGAGCGGTTTTTTTAGGGAAGCGCTCTGCGCTTCAACGTCGTGCTCTGCGCGTTCCAGTTCCGTCGCCACGGCTGCCTAACGCGGTTCCGGGGACGTTTGCGGCGGCGGCGCGCTGCGAAATTCGCGGTGCCGAATTTTTCCGCCGGCGTGGGCGATGTAGGTGCCGGCGCCTAACGAGAGGATCGCGAACAGCATTGTCGCGAACACCAGCGGCGTTGCCGTGCGCGGCCATTTCTTTGGAAGGAAAATCGCGGCCGCCGAGATAGCCGCCGTTGCGTAAAAAAGAAAAATCAATTGATCGGCGCGATGAACGTGCGCTTTGAGCCAGGCTTGCCCGTCTTGGTCGGCCATCGAGAGAACGCGATCGTAGGCTTGATCGCCGTGATACTCGACCGGCCAGACCGCGATTGAACTTGCGAAAACCAGGACGAGCGCCGCCAGCTGCGCACCACGACTTCGCAGATAGGTGGCGGCGACTAATCCGAAGAAGGCGATCGCGAGCCCGTAGAGCGGCAGAGGATTCAGCAGGACGTGCAGATATTCCGGCTGTTGCAGCTCGCGCAGAATCGCTTCGTTCATTGCGAAACCAGTTTCAGTTCCGGCACCGGATCGAAACGCTTCCAGTCCGGCGCGCAAAAATGCCACCACTCGGTGCGCAATCCGTAAAAGCCGCCGTGCGCCATCGCCTTTTGGAGGAGCTTCAAATTTCCGCGCACGACGGAATCGTTTCCTCCGTATTGCATCAGCGCCGCGGGCGTGAAGCTATCGAAGTCCGTCGGCATCGGAACGTCGCGGCCTTCGGCGTCTACCAGAGTCGCGTCGACCGCCGCGCCGCGGATGTGCATCGAGCCGCGGCCTTCTTTCGGATCGGCGACAAAGGAACGGTTGTGCGTGGTCTGCCACAATTTTTCCTGCGCTGATTGCGGCCGATACGCGTCCCAGATTTTCAAGCCGTAACCTTTCTTCCGCAGATAATCCTGCACGATCGCGAGCCGTTGCGCGACGCCGGCGCGGACCAAAGCCGGTGTGCCCGGCGGATAAAGCGCCCGGTGGGCGACGTTGTTTGGACCAGCGTAACGCAAATCCACGAGGATCGTGCGGTCGACGCTCTTAATGTCAACGAATCCGTCGTCGTCCGCTTCTTTGCCGAATACCGGGGTGGAAAAAAGAAGAGCCTGGAGCAGAAGAGCGCGGAAGAATCTGCGGAAATTCACGGCGCGAGCGATGTCAATCCGCAGCGACTGCAGGCGCGGGAGTGACCTTCGCGAGACGTTGGAGGATGAGCCGCGCGCTGTTTTCCGGAACGTCGAAACGCAATTGCACATTCGAGCCCTGCACCTCGACATCGGGCGGTTGCGCGTAGAGGAGCAGATCGGAATCCGCCAGCTTAAGAAGGCGCTGAGGTTCATTGCGAATGCGCGCCGCGAGATCACCCGCGGCCTGCGCTGATTTGGCTTTGAGAATCAGCCGCGCCTTCACCGGAGTTTGCAACGTGAGCGACAAGGCAAACAGATCGCAGTTGTCGGTTAGCTCGTTGTTAAACACTGGCGCGAACATCCGGCCGAGCTTGGCCGGCTCGCGCGAAACCAGACGGATCGCGCTGCTTTCTTTCAACGACTGCAACGTGTCCAGGAGCGGGCCCGCGATCTTCAGATCGGGATCGATCCCGAGACGGACTCGGGCCAGCGCGGCCACTTCCTGTTCGCCGCCGATCGCCAGCGTCGTCGGTCCCACGCGAGCGAGGGCGAACTCCGGCCGCAACCACATTGGCAACCCGGAAATTGTCCGACGTTCGAAAGCCTTGTCGCGCTCGACGGAATTCACCACGCGGGAAACGTCGGTGCGCGCCTCCACGAGCACATATTCGCGGGTCGCTGGCTCATCACCGGAGGCCAGAGCGCGAGTCACCCGCACCGCATCGCGCGGCAGATTCAGGACTGGCGTTCGCTGCGCACTCGCGATCAGGCCGGCCCAGACATTTTGCCAATCCGCCGGCTGATCTTTTCGCCAGCGTCTCGGCAGATCCTCTTTCTCCAGTTGTTCCAGGTTCGCGGAAAGGATTGTGTCGGTTCCCTGCGGAAGCCATTCGCGTTTCTGCGGCGATTGAAAGACGAGCGCGACGATGATCAACGCGACGATCACCACGGAGAAGACCGCGAAATAAAATTTTCGCAGCTCCTGTTTGTCGACCTGGCTCGAAAGAATGGCCAGCTCGGCCGTGTGTTGCGAATGGCGCTCGACCGCGGCGCGGTGCTTCTGCACTTCGGTCAGCAAATGCGGCGCGTTCGGCGGAGCGATTCCCTGGGATGCGAGATGCCGGCCGATGTTCAGGTAGGCCGGGTTCTTCTTTTCCTCGACGGTTTGATGATGGCTGCGCTCTTCCTTGAGCGCGTCCTGTTGCGCGCGGCTCTGCTCATTCAACGCGCGATCGCGCCCTTCGTATTCTTCGCGGACCTTTCCGATCTGTTTGTCGATCGCAGCGACCGCGGCTTCCTGTTGCGTAAGTTTTTCCCGGGCTCCGCGACAAGCTTCGGCCGCTCCAAGACGGGCGCGCGTTACTTCCGCTTTTTCTTCGGGCAACCGGACGCGCCGCGCGCTGATTCCCGCCATTTGCGCGTCGAGGTCGTCGGGCGGGGGGACTTGCGCCTGTAATTCGGAAAGCTTCTTTAACAGGTCGCGGTCGGCGGCATCGTTTTCCTGCAACCGGCGCTCGACGCTGGCAAGCTCGCGATCGCACAGCTCTGCCGCGGCTTTCGCTTCATTCTGCCATTGCAGGATCGGCTTCTTTTGTTCCTCGAGTTTCGCCAGCTCCGCGTTCTGCTCCTTCGCGTTTTGTTCCCGCTCCAATTCGATCTTGCGGATCCCTTCTTCGATCGTCGCGATCCGAAGCGCGACTTCCTTCTGTTCCTGCTCCAGTTTCTTGAGCGCGACGATCTCGTTGCGGACTTCGGGAAAGTTGACGGCCTGCGAGGTGCCTTCGCGGCCCAGATTGATCTCGCTCTTTTGCAGGACGCGTTTCTGGTGGCGCAACGCCATCCGCGTTTTCTGCCGGCGAATCTTTAACCCGATCTCACGCAGCCCTGTGCGAATGAAACTCACGGGATAAGGCTACGTGTAGAGGCGCTTGTGCCAAGCGCTCTTCTGAAGTCTACGCCCTGAGGCCGGCGTGAATCACAAGTCGGCGTGTGTTCCTCCAGATTGTCATGTTGAGCAAAGCGAAACATCTCTGACCATTTCTGCCCGTTAAGACCCCGGAAATATTCAGAGATCCTTCGCTGTCGCTCAGGATGACAGTCATCGAGGAACGACGGCAGTAATGCGAACGCTACTCCTCGCTGCTCAGCTTCGCCAGCACGCTCAGATCTTCCAGCGTTGTCGTGTCCCCGGTGACGGTCTTGCCGCTCGCCACTTCCTTCAATAATCGGCGCATGATTTTTCCGCTCCGCGTTTTCGGCAGCGCTTCGGCGAACCGAATCTCGTCCGGCTTGGCGATGGGGCCGATGTGGACGCCGACGTGTTCGCGCAATTCCGCTTTCAACGAATTACTCACCTTCACGCCGCCTTTCACCGTTACGAAGGCGACCACGCTCTGGCCCTTCAATTCATCCGGCCGGCCGACCACCGCAGCCTCGGCCACATTCGCGTGGCTCACTAATGCGCTCTCGATTTCCGACGTGCCGAGTCGATGCCCGGCCACATTGAGAACATCGTCGATTCGTCCCACGATCCAGAAGTATCCGTCCTTGTCACGGCGCGCGCCGTCGCCAGTCAGATAACGTCCTTTGAATTCACTCCAGTACTGTTTCTTGTAGCGTTCCTTGTCGCCGTAAATCGTGCGCAACATCGCCGGCCACGGTCGCCGAATGATCAGTTTCCCGCCGACATCTGGGCCGACTTCGTTTCCCCTTTCGTCCACGATCGCGGCGTCCACCCCGAAGAATGGCAACGTCGCGCTGCCAGGCTTTGTCGGGATTGCACCCGGCAACGGTGTGATCATGATCGCTCCCGTTTCTGTTTGCCACCACGTGTCGACGATCGGACAACGGTCGCCGCCCACTACTTTGCGAAACCACATCCAGGCCTCGGGATTGATCGGCTCCCCGACCGATCCGAGGAGGCGCAGCGAGGAAAGATCATGCTTCATCACCCAATGGTCGCCCCAGCGAATGACCGCCCGGATCGCAGTCGGCGCGGTGTAGAGAATGGTGACGGCGTATTCCTCGACGATTCGCCACAAACGGTCCGATTCGGGCCAGTTCGTCGCGCCTTCATACATTAGGGTCGTCGCCCCGTTCGCGAGCGGCCCATAGACAACGTAACTGTGGCCCGTGACCCAGCCGACATCGGCCGTACACCAGAAGACGTCATCGTCGTGCAGATCGAAGACGTATTTCATCGTCGAATAAATCCCGACCAGATAGCCGCCGGTCGTATGCAGAATGCCTTTCGGTTTTCCCGTCGAACCGCTCGTGTAAAGAATGTAAAGCGGATGCTCGCTATCCACCGCGACCGGCTCGCAATGCGCGTCCACGTATTCGAGCTCGCGGTGCCACCAGACGTCGCGACCTTCCTCGATGTGAACGTCGTTCCCGGCCCGCCGGAAAACGATGACGCGTTTCACTGATCCCGCGCCGGCGGGACCGCGCAGCGCGTCGTCGACATTTTTCTTTAACGGCACGATCGCGCCGCGGCGATAACTGCCATCCGCCGTGATCACCGCGATCGCGCCGCAGTCCGCGATCCGGTCGCGAATGCTGTCCGCGCTGAATCCGCCGAAGACAACAGAATGGACGGCGCCGATCCGGGTGCAGGCGAGCATCGCGATCGCCGCTTCCGGAATTGTCGGCAGATAAATGATGACGCGATCGCCTTTGCGAATCTTGTTTCGCTTGAGGACGTTCGCGAACCGGCAGACGTCCCTATACAATTGCTGAAACGTCAGCGCGCGTTTATCGCCCGGTTCGCCTTCCCAGAGAATCGCGACCTTGTTTTTCGTCGGGCTCTTCAGATGCCGGTCGAGGCAATTCTCGGACAGGTTCAGTTTTCCGCCGACGAACCATTGCGCGAAGGGCGCCTTCCATTTCAGAACGCTTTTCCAGCGCTTTCTCCAGACGAGCTCGCCCGCTTCGCGCCCCCAGAATTTTTCCGGCCGCTTGATCGATTCCCGATACATCCGCCGATACTGGTCGAGACTTTTGATCCGCGCCCGCTTCGCGAAATTTTTCGAAGGTTTGAAGACCCGTTTCTCGACGAGGTGCGACTCGATGTTTTCCGGCATGGCAACGAAGAGGCTAGCGATCTCGCCGGTTCACTCAATCAAAAGCTGTGCGCGGCTTTTCTTCTGTAGCCGTTTCGCTGTGCGAAACGTGAATAGCGCTCGCAGTGTCGGCGTCGCCCACAGGGCGACGGCTACAGTAAAAAAATTTGTCTTCGGAGTTAACGCGCCCAGAATGCCTGTATGAGCGATCACATTTACAAAAAGATCGAACTGGTAGGCGCCTCGGCCACGAGCATCGAAGACGCGGTCATGAATGCCCTGACGCGCGCGCAAAAAACGATTCGCAACATGCGGTGGTTCGAGGTCCTCGAAACCCGCGGGAACATCGAGGACGGCAAGATCAACGAGTGGCAGGTGACGGTGAAGGTCGGGTTTACTTTGGATAAATGAGTCTTCTGTAGCCGCTTCGCTATGCGAAGCGTTCCGTTTGGGCTGGCGGCCGATCACGTCGCCCACAGGGCGACGGCTCCAATTATTCGTCGCCCTGCGCCGCCTGATATAGCTTCGTCGCGCCGTAGGCCAGGATCGCCGGCTTGAAGGCGATGAATGCAAGGCGCACCATCGCGCTGAGAATCCGCCCGATCGGCAGGCGATTCAGAATAAATCCAGCCGCCAAGGCGAACGCGACCGAGCGCCCGGGATTTGCCCGCACGTATTCTTCCGTTTGTTCGAGCAACTGCTCGAGTTGGTCTTTCGTGTAGCGCAATCCGCGCTCCGCGACGTCCCCAGAGGTTCCAGAAAACTCTTCGTCCATGCTAATTAGGTATCGAATCCCGCGCGTTTGTCGCGTGTTTTAATATGTGGAGGAAGAGGCGCTTTTCTGTAGCCGCTTCGCTGTGCGAAGCGCGAGAGGACCTTGATAATCGAACACACGCCGCCCGCAGGGCGGCGGCTACAGAAGAGGCTAATGGTCTTACCTAAGTGTCAACCAGACCGTCGATGCGCCCAGCCCTGGGGGAAAATCGGCCAGGGGTGGTTCACGATGAAAATCGCCGGCGCGCCGCGTTGCCTTTAAACAAAAACGGCCCATCACTTCGAGGGCCTGCGCCCCCAGGGTCGAGCAATTCGTTGAAAGCAAAATGCGCGCATTCCGCGCCGCCACTTCGAGCGCGGCGAGAAGCAGTTTCTCGAAATCGTGCTCGATGTGGAAGGTCTTGCCGCGATGCGTTCGCGAAAACGTTGGCGGATCGAGAATGATCGTGTCGAACTTCTCGTCTTTTCTCGCGAGACGCGGCAGGACGGCCATGACGTCATCGGCAATAAATCCGTGGTCCGTCGTCGGCACCGAGTTGAGCGCGAAATTTTCGCGGCCGCGCGCGAGCGACTTTTTCGAGAGATCGACGTTCACCGTCGTCGCGCCCACCGTGGCCGCGGCAACCGAAAACGAACACGTGTACGCGAAACAGTTGAGGAGAGTCTTCGGCGCGAGATCACGGACGAACCGTCGATTCTCTCGCTGGTCGATGAAGAGACCGACGGAATATCCCGCGCTGAAATCGATTGCGTAACAGAGCTTCCGCTCGAGAGCGGTGCTTTGCAGGTTCGTGTCCGGGTCGCCGAGAATCAGCCGGGGCGCTTCGCGCTCGGCACTTTGTTTCGGAAGAAAACGCGCGAAGACGCGGCGGAACGTGAAATCGACATTGAGCGCCCAGAGGCAGAGCTCGGTCTGCAACTTTTCGAGCGCGACGTCCGTTTTGTACGAGATGAGGACGTCGACACCGTAGCGCTCGACCCATCCATCTGGCGCAGTGCAAAGCCGCAGCGCGGTGGTCTCTTGCGCGATGAAATCCCGGTGGACTTCTGGGTCGATCCATTCGGACATTCTCATGGCGCAGGGCGGCGGCAATCGCTGGTCACTACCTCATTCGGTTTTGGTTGCCCGAGTGTCCGTCTCTTGCCGGTTCAGGCCCGCCGGTTACAATGGCGCGGCTGCGGCTCGACCGAGTCCGCCCTACCAATCATGCGCCAGGTTACCGTTCGCGTGCCAGCCAGCACGTCCAATCTTGGTCCCGGGTTCGACTGCCTGGGCGTGGCGCTGCGTATATATAATGAAGTCACGATTTCGCGCGGGCGAGGGGAGCGTCCGGTGGCGATGGTTCGGCAGGCCGCGGCGGCTTTCTTCGATCGCGCCTCCACAAAACCGTTCGCCTTTTCCTGTTCGATTGCCGGGAACATCCCGCAGTCCCGCGGACTCGGCAGCAGCGCGGCGATCCGGCTGGGAGTTCTCGATGGATTGAATGAATTGGCGGAGCGCCCGCTTCAGCGCCGCGAATTATTTGAGATTGGCGCCGAGCTCGAAGCCCATCCGGACAATGCCGCGCCTGCCTGTTACGGCGGGTTCAATGTCGTCCGCGGCCTCGAGCGCCAGATGTTTACCGTCGGCGCGCAATTGCATTTCATTCTTCTCATTCCCCATTTCGAAGTCGCGACTGCGAAAGCGCGCGCTCTTCTTCCTGCCCGAATCGATCGGTTGCAGGCTGTCGAAAATTCGCGCAACGCCTGCGCGATCACCGCCGCGTTCGCGTCCCGCGAATACGCGGCGCTCCGAGGCGCCTTCGCCGACAATCTTCACCAGCCCTTCCGAAAAAAGCTCATTCCGTTTCTCGACGACGTGATCAACGCCGCCGAATCCGCCGGCGCGCTCGGCGCTTTTCTCAGCGGTTCCGGTTCAACCATTTGCGCCGTCTCTCTTCGCGCTCCAGAAAAAATCGCAGCCGCCATGCTCGCAGCCGCAAACTCTCCCGGCGCTCACACTCTCATTACCGCCGCCGACAATCGCGGCGCCAGAATTCTTTCCAATCGCCGTAACGCAGCTCGCGAAGCGCGCGAGGCCGGGCTTTCCAATTCGACAATCGAGAATCGAAAATTGCAATGAGCCAGCGCACGGAACGCCTCGAACAGTTCGCGATCGACGTGATCCTGGAACGTCGCCACGGCGCGCGCGCGGCGTTGCTCCGGGCGCTGCTTTACGCGCTTTCCTTCATCTACGAGCGGCTCGTCCAATTGCGGCTGTTCCTTTACCGCCATCGACTCTTGCGCGAGCACACCCTCGGCTGCCTTGTCATCAGCATCGGCAATCTTACTGTCGGCGGCACCGGCAAAACGCCGATCGTGGAAAAGTTCGCGCGCGCCTTGCGGGCGGGCGGACGACGCGTAGCCATTCTCAGTCGCGGTTACAAAAGTGTCCCGCGGCGTTCGCCAAAAAAATCGTGGAACCCTTTCGCAAAAAAGAATCCCGAGCCGCCCCGGATTGTGTCCGATGGAAAAACGCTCCTCCTCGATTCGTTGACGGCCGGCGATGAGCCCTACATGCTCGCGAACAATCTGAAAGACGTCATCGTCCTCGTGGACAAGGACCGGGTGAAGAGCGGCCTGTTCGCCATCAGGGAATTGAAGGCCGATACGCTTCTGCTCGACGACGGCCTCCAGTACCTTCACCTCAAACATCGCCTCGATATCGTCCTGATCGATCGCCAGGCGCCGTTCGGTAACGAACATTTGCTGCCGCGCGGAACCCTCCGCGAGCCGCCGCGCAATCTCCGCCGCGCCAGTTATATCTTCATTACCAAAAGCACCGGTGAGTCTAACGACCAGTTGATCAGGCGAATTCGGCGCTACAATCGGACCGCCGAAATCATCGAGTGCGCGCACCAGCCGCTCCATCTGCAAAACGTGTTTACCGGCGAACAGCTCCCGCTCGAGCGCCTGCGCGATACTTACATCGGCTCCATTTGCGGCATCGCCGCGCCGGAAAGCTTCGAGGAAGGCTTGCAGAAACTCGGCGCGCGCCTCGAACTGTCGAAGCGTTATACCGATCACCATCGCTACACCGAAGCGGAACTGAACAGCTTCATCACCCGTTGCGTCCGGCGCGATCTCGAGATGATCGTCACGACGGAAAAAGACGCCGTCCGTTTTCCGCGCCTGACGAAAACCGATGTGCCGATTTATTTTCTCCGAGTCGAGATCGAGATCCTGAGCGGGCACGAAAGCTGGGAGCATTGCGTGGGGCGCATTTGCCAGCCGCAACCGCTCCTTTCGCCGGAGCGTTTCTTCGCATGATCACCGAAGCCTCCGTCGAAAAACTCGTCGCCCTCTTCTTCCTCGTCACCGGTCTCTCCCACATTTTCCAGCCGCGCGTGTGGGTTCGGTTCTTCATCATGCTGCGCGAGAAAGGCGAAATCGGCAGTTTCCTGAACGGGTTTATCCATTTTCCGCTCGGCGCTTTCATCGTGGCGTTTCACAACATCTGGCACGGTTTTCCTGCGATTGTTGTCACGATTATTGGCTGGGGCTTGACCATTAAGGGCACGATCTATTTTCTTTTCCCGCGTTACGGAGTCAGAATGCTCGGCACGATTTCGCTCGAGCGATCGTGGCACTTCGTGGTTGCCGGCGTTTTTAGCGTTCTGCTGGCCGCCGTGATTTTCTATCAGCTTCTCTAAAAAACGTACGCGCGAAAACCGCCTCGCCCGATATCTTGCAAACGACATGAGCGATAAGGCGCAACTGATCGTCGAGGGAAAAAAGCTCGCGGTTTCGAACCTCAACAAGGTCCTCTATCCGAAAGCCGGATTCACGAAAGGTCAGATAATCGACTACTACATTCGCATCGCGCCGGTGCTGCTGCCGCATTTGAAGGACCGGCCGCTTACGATGAAGCGTTACCCGAACGGCGTGGACCAGCCGTTTTTCTATGAAAAGAATTGCCCGGTTCATCGGCCCAATTGGGTGAAGACCGCGAAAGTTTGGAGCGAAGGCAACCAGCGCGACATGCATTATTGCCTCGCCCAGGATTTGCCCACGCTCGTCTGGGCCGCCAATCTTGCCGACATCGAGCTGCACACGTCGCTCGCGCGGAAAAAAGATGTCACGCGCCCGACGATGATGGTCTTCGATCTCGATCCCGGCGCGCCTGCCGACATCGTCCAATGCTGCCAGGTCGGCCTCTGGCTCCGCGATCTCTTAGCGGAAATGAAATTGAAGAGCTGGGCGAAAACTTCCGGTTCGAAAGGATTGCAGGTCTACGTGCCGCTCAATACCGCCGCGACCTTCGACGACACGAAGGCATTGTCGCGCGCCCTCGCCGAACACTTGGAACACGAACATGCGAAGCTCGTCATTTCCAAAATGGCGCGCGCCTTGCGCAAAGGAAAAGTATTCGTCGATTGGAGCCAGAACGACGAACACAAGACGACGGTAAACGTCTATTCGCTGCGCGCCAAGGAGCAGCCGACAGTCTCGACGCCGGTGACCTGGGAAGAGGTCGCGAATTGCTTTAAGAAAAAGAACGCGAAGCTGCTTGTCTTCCCGTCGGACAAGGTCCTGCAGCGCGTGGAGAAAATGGGTGATCTGTTTGAACCGGTGGAGACGCTCAAACAAAAGCTGCCGAAGAAGTGGGATCTGTAACCAAGGAGGGGCGCTTTCCAAACCGCCCCTGTGTAGCGCCGATTCTTGGGGCGTTTTGGAAAGCGCCCCTCCTTGTAAGAAATGATTGAGCTGCTTGCGCTCGCTTCTGCGGTTCTTTACGGCTCGGCTGATTTCTTCGGCGGATTAACCGCGCGTCGGGCGAACACGATCGCGACAGTGGTGTGGTCGCAATTCGCCGGGCTCGTTTTGCTCTTGCTTGCTCTTCCGTTCCTGCCCGCGGCGACCGTCTCTTCGCGCGATTGGATATGGGGATTCAGCGCTGGTTTCAGCGGCGGAATTGGGGTTGCGTTTCTTTATCGCGCGCTTGCTGTCGGCACGATGGCTGTCGTCGCGCCGACCACCGCCGTCATCGCGGCCATGATTCCAATCCTGTTCGCGTTCGCAATCGGCGAACGATTGCGACCACTCACGTTTGCCGGCGTCGCGCTCGCGCTCCTCGCGATCTTGCTCGTGAGCCGTCCCCCGCCGGCGCAAAAGGTGGACACCGATTCAACGCGCCGCGGTTTTCCACCGGGCTTCGGCCTCGCGCTTCTTTCCGGGATTTCCGTTGGCATTTTCTTTCTTTCGCTCGCCCGGACGAGCGTGGCCGCCGGCATGTGGCCGCTCATCGCCGCTCGAATTTCGTCGATTACTCTTTTCGTTCTGATCGCATTCACTGCGAAGCGCACTTTAATGATGAATCGGACCGCGGCCGCGACGGCGACACTTGGCGGCGCGCTCGATATGGCCGCGAACGCCGTTTACATGACTGCCGCGCGGATCGGGCCGCTCAGCATTGTTGTGACGCTCGCGTCTCTTTATCCAGCCAGCACCGTTCTCCTCGCGCGCTGGATTTTGCACGAACACCTGAGCCGCGCCCAAATCGCCGGAATCATCTGTGCCCTGCTCGCCGTTGTCCTGATCGTCAGTCAGGGATCGGCGCTTTAACAATCCTGCTCATGCTCATGACCGTGCTCATAATCTTGGTCTAAGGCGACGTTAGCTCACAGGATCAAGATCAGGATCAGGATCAGGATCATGAGCATGAGCATGAGCATGAATCATTCGCTTACCCGCCGCCGCGGAACTGGTCGTCCTTATCTTTGAACAGAACGTTGAACGTCGTCATCGATCCGTAGCAGCGGGTGATGTACTGCTGGAGGTCGAACTTGTCCGCGTCGCTCAGTTTCTCGCTCGCGTTCACCTTCTGTTCGAGCACGCGCAAATTGTTCCGGATCATCACAATCTTGTGAAAGAAAGTTTCAAGCGGCACTTCCTTCGCCTGGAGTGATGAATCCGCCGGCTGCAGAATCACTGTTCCGTCCTGCCAGCGACTCGCCAGTCCTTCGACGACGACATCTTTCTTTTCCAACCCGAGCGCTTCCACAGTCGCCTGCGCGGTTTCGCGGATCAGACTCGCCAGCGGAACCTGAAGCTCGCTCAAACTAGCGGTCGCCTCAGCCGGTTCGAGGTCGCTCGATTCCGGAGCGATCGTGCGTGGCGCGTCGTCGAATCCGATCTCCGCTGTGTGTTCTGTGAGCGACCGGACTGTTCCGACGCCGTACTGCGGATGGCGCACCTTCATCCCGATATGCAACGATTCGATATTCATGATTGATCATTCACCCTGCGAGATCGCGACCGAAGCGCAAGTCCGCCAGTCGGACGGACTCGTCCTGCGGCGAGCGGCGCGCGCTTTTTCATTGTCTCACCGGGGCCGTGCCCGACATGCTTCCAGTTTCGAATGTCTGACATCCCAATCGCAGAGTATCCGGCCGGCTTTCGTCCCCGTCGTGGATTGAACTGGTTCGTCATCGGTCTCCTCTACGCCTCGTTTTATATGTGCCGGTATAATTTCCGGTTCGCGACGCCGGGAATAGTGGCGGAGTTCGGGTTCACCACTTTTCAAATTACCGGCATGCTCAGTGCGTGGTCGATCGCTTATGGTACCGGGCAGTTGATTAACGGACTTCTCACAGACCGTATCGGCGGCAAGATCGCGATGCTCATCGGTGCGGCCGGCACCATTGTCATCAACCTGATCTTCGGATTCGCTTCTTTCGCCGGCACCTTCGCTACCTTTTCGGCGATCTGGCTGATGAACGGTTACTTCCAGTCGTTCGGCGCGCCGGGCATGATCAAAATGAATGCAGCCTGGTTCCGTCGGACCGAGCGCGGCACTTTCGCCGGCATTTTTGGTTTCATGATCCAGCTCGGTCAATTCGCCATCAATAATCTCGCGCCGGTTATTCTCGCCGGCTTCACCGTCGGCGTCTGGATCGTCGCGAGAGATGACTGGCACTGGCTGTTTCGAATTCCGCCGATGGTGGTCGCGTTCGCCGCTTTGTTGCTCGTTATTTTCGTCAAGGACACGCCGGAAGAAGCTGGTTATCACGGTTTGATCGAGAACGCCGAGACTGGCGAGACCAGCAGCCGTGCCAGTGTGATCGAGTCGTTCACTACGATTTTCACCCATCCGCTGATCTGGTTTTATGCTGCCGCGTATGCCTGCACGGGCGCGGTGCGCAACAGTTCGGATCAGCTGATGATTCTTTATTTCCACGATCAATTGAAACTCAATCTTGCCGAAAAACCCTCCGCGGTTTTGTGGACGGTTAATCTCATGCCGTTGGTCGCGGTGCTCGGGTCTTTCAGTGCCGGGGTCGTGTCCGACAAGTTTTTCAAAGGCCATCGTTCGCCGGTCGCGATGACGCTCTACTTCGTCGAGTGCGGGGTGATTCTTACCGCCGCGTTTGTCATCGCTGCCGGGGTCGTCGGTCCTACGCCATTAGGAATTTTTGTGGGCTGTCTTTTTCTCGTCCTCGTCGCGCTCACGGCGAACTCGACGCACGCCATCGTCGGCACCGCCGCCCCGATGGACATCGGCGGCAGAAGAATGGCCGGTTTCGCTTCCGGCGTCGTGGATTCCTTCCAGTATTACGGCACGGCGATCGCCCTGCCGGCGACCGGTTGGTTGATCGATCGCTACGGCTGGGGAGTTTGGTATCCCGTCATGGCCAGTTTCGGCGCGATTGGCGGTCTCTCAATGCTGATGGTCATGCGGAAACAAAGACGGATGCAGTCGAGCGGCGACGCCCGCGCGCTCTCACGCTAAAAAAATTCGAGCTGCTCGCGCGGCCGGCAAAATGCCGCCGTCGATAATTCGGGGCGCCCATTCATTCCCGACCGTCGGCACGCCACTTCGAACATCGATCGGATTTGCTCGGCAAAAATTCCTTCGCCTTTGGTTCGGAATCCCCAGCGCGGGTCGTTGATCTT
>DASQPH010000020.1:0-27114 GCA_035644055.1 Chthoniobacterales bacterium | reverse complement strand
CAAGGTAGAAACAATGCGCCGGGGGAGAATCGGGCTGACCCACGAACTCGGGAGGTTCCAGTCTAGAACGATCTTCTCCCTCGGCGGCTTACTTTGAATGAACAGCCCCGCAGCCGCCCATCAAAACCAAGATACAAGTCTGGGCTTGCCCTGATTTTTCGGACAGTGGATTGGGGATCAATTTGTAGGTTGGTTTAGTTGGGATTCAAAAGCGATCGGACTTTGATAAGCAAGACTGGAGTGGAGTCGGGTGCGGTTAGAGAAGGTTTCGATGTAGTTGAAGATGCACATTCAACGAACATCGAAACGAGTGCGCAATTTCTTTCTAACATTTGCTTTCGTCGGTCTTGCTGCTACCACGGCGGCAGTACCGGATATCTCAACGCGATCATATGTGTCGACTCCGAGAGAATCGCGAATAGCCGTCTTGGAGTATTGCCGGATAAACTTCGAAAGAAATGAGGCGAAATCTCGACACGCCTATCGAGCGACCTTTGAGAAGGCGTTGGCCGGAGACTTCCGTGCCTTAGACGCTTTGTTTACTGACGAACGCTATCACACGAATGATATCGAGTGGGACTTGATTCCATGGCATATCCTGCACGTGATAGGTGACCGTAAATATTCAGCATTTGTTCTGAGCCACCCCCCTCCGGAAAGAGCAGGCTTTCTTGCGCTTCAATATCCTTTCGTGGTCGGCGCCAAAGAGCATGCTGCGTTCGAACGATATTTTCGCCAAAAATCTCCTCGCACTTATTCTTTGTGGGCGCACTGAGGGAAGCAAAAGAGGGCCAAGAGAAGGGCAAGCTCAGACTGACCGCTTTTGTTTAGGCTCCATCTCCAGAAGATCGGCGTGAAGTTGACGAAGCTTTCGCAGAAGCAGGCCGATTATCTCGGCGTGCCGATCGAAGGACCATACAAGTCCGAGCATTACCGCTACTAAGTAAGTCGGTCGTGTCGCTACTTCTCGTTAGGCGGCATCTCGTGCTGATGTGCCATGCGTGACGGACGAACGCGGAGAAAGACTTGAAACGAGACTGGGACGTCGCCGCCGTAATAGCGGTCGAGATCGCTCGGCACATCGTTGATCGTGACCTGCCCGCCGAGGCCAACGTCGATTCCGTTGCCGTGCGATAAATCGCGGACGTAACCGACGGTCCAGGCGTTGATCGGAAAGACGCGCTCTTCGTCGACGAGATCGAGCACCAATTCGTGCCCGGGTTTCTCGACGTGCTCAAAGCGCGCATAAACGCTATCCCGTCCGCGCTGGTAATTCGTCTCCAGCAAAATCGATTGCGTCTTGCCGCCGCCGCTGTCGCGGTTCTGTCCCCAAACAATTGACGTGGACCAGTTCGAATCCGGACCGAGCGGCTTGTTATATATTAGTGACGCGGTGGTGCGATGGCGATTCGCCTCCGGCTCCAACTCTTCTGGGCTATGCAGGTAGCCGTGAGAAATCTGGAGCGCGAGATCCTTCGTCGGGTTCCATGAAATTCGGCCGCTGAACGAATCCAGCTTCGGCGAATCAAAATCGTAGCGCTGCTCGTCGGGCTCGCGTCCCTTGAAGGTTGAGCCCTCGATTTTGAAATCGCGCCAGACCAATCCCATGGTGACGACGCCAAACGTGACGTGCGTCGAATCCTGCCAGTGATGGCTCAGCGGCGCGTCGGGATCATCCATGGCAGACAATCGATGCATGAACGCCGGCGGCCCGAGGGCAGGTTCGCCCGGATAGCCCGCGTAAAGATAAGCCGAAAAATCCGCGCCGAATTTCTGCGAATAGCTCAGCGAAATCTCATCGAACAAATCGTGCGGATGCTGACGGTCGTGGAGCGCTTGGCCGTCCCAGGTTTCTCCGGTTTGAAAGAGAAGCGGATATCCGCGCCCGCCTTCCGTGAGCAAATCCAGGCTCATCATTCCGCGGAAACCGAGCTGCGCGTTTTCGCCGAGCGGATGCGAATACATCGCCATGAACCAGTTCGGCGCGTCGATCCGATCGTCGCCCCGGCGCGTGTTTGCATTCACGTAGCGGGGAAAGATCGCGCCATGCAACATCAGCATGTCATCGCCGAACATCAGCATGCGGCCATAGATCGGCGTCGAGTCCGGGACCCAGCTCGATCCCGAGCTCTCGCGGCTCATCGGTTCCGCGATATTCACTGACGACGCCATCGTCATCGTGTGCTGCCGCATGTCGTGCTCGTCGTGCGGTTTCATCTTCTCTTCATTCGGTGTTGGGTCCCGCTCTGCGGGATTGGGCGTTGGACGTTTTCTTTTCTCTGTCTTCATGGGCACGAGCGTCATTCCGCACTTCGGGCATTGTCCCGGCGCGTCCATCACCACTTCGGGATGCATCGGGCACGTATATTTCTGTCCGGTCGATTCTGCGATGACCGGGATCGCTCCAAAGATCGCCGTCATGGCAAACATCAATAAAATTAGTTTCTTCATCTTGGTTTCCTGAAAACTGAGTGAACCGCCGGCAGAATGGCCGAGCGGGGTTTTGCCTGGGTGAATGCAGGCGACACGCCTGCCACGACAGGGCGATCAGGAAACAGGCGGAGCGTGCGCGCGCACACTCTCCTGCAAAACTAATTCAGCGAAACTGAAACAACCCGGCGGCCCGGTATCGAGACTGCCGATCTCAATCGCAACTCGCGGCAGGACCCCGAAAATTTCCGCTGCATAGTCGCATGTTCCGACAAACCGCAAGGCGAACGGCGTCGCCTTCGTCAGGCATTTCGCCACAACTGCACGAACATCTTTGCAGCACGGCGTTTTCGAAGCCGGCATCTTTTTCGCCGGCGCCGAATGCATGGGGCATCCACTGGCTTCCACGCCGGGGTCCACCGGCCGCGCCACCACGCCGAGCGCGCAGTGATTAGACAGAAGAACCCAAGCCGTGATGGTAAGAAACACGGTCAACCATTGTCTCACCAGGCCCGCATTCCTTAGGCTCGACATGTTTTCTTGATCGCCTATTCGCCGCGGATGTTCCAGCAATTCTTGTTTGAGCTGCAAAACCAGCAGTCGGCAGGCGCTCGAATCCAGAACCTACAACCGGACACGGACGCAACTTCGCGGTAGTGCTGTGGAACCGCCATCTCGGGCGCGTCGAGAACGACGACACCATCGATGCCGGCGGGGCGCAGCCATTGATCTGTGAGCGGTAATCGCACGGTGTAAACCGTCGTCTGATTCAGTTCGAACACGGGCGCCGCAGCGGATTCGTTTCCTGGGAGGAAGCACACGTGTGCGGCGCGCGAGTAGACGGACGCGTTCTCATGCTTTGGATCAAGGCCATCAAGCATCTCTTGATTCGGCACCATCGTAACACCGGAGAGCACCGTCGCACCCGCCGCCTTGAATAACGCTGAAATGCTCCCCGCCCGCACACTCATTCCGATTACGATCCAACGAGTCTGCGGGAACGCTTTGCGCAATTGTACAATTACCGGGCTAACGCTGGTCGCCTGGTATGCTGGAATGCCGCGGCCCAGCGGGTTTACAGCGCTATTTAAGAATGTGAGCGGACACAGGATCATTGCCACACATGCAAAACGAAATCTCACGACGAGAAGCGCTCCCGCGACGGAATAGAACAGCCAGATGGCGGCGAGCGCAGCAAGGGTGACAAAATGGTGGAGCTCACGATTTGCGGCGACAAGAACCACACCGAAGGCGAAGGCGCCGCTCACCGCGTACCAAGGGCTGATCCGGACTTGGCCAGGCTCAACCCGCGCACTTAAGAAACGACAGATTGCCAGGACACTGACGACCGCGAGCGGAACGCTTAGCCGCTCCGTGGTGACGTACGACCAAAGCGAAACCTTCGCCAACCACCGCGGAATACCGCAAACGGCGAAAAGAACTGTGAGAGCTGCGAAAGCGATCAACACTGATTGGACGGCATCGTGCCTTTGGCTGCGTCGCCAGCGCGCCAAATGAACGCAAGCCAGTAATGGAAGAGCGTTCAGGAAGGAGCTTGCGGCCACGACGTTGTCGAAATTCTTCGGGTAATGCAGCTGAGCGATACCAAGGGTGAGGAATCCGTGGACGATGCTCGTCCAAGTCGCGCCCCCGCCGTTGGAGAATCTTTGGCCGGGGTAAACCAGCGCACTCATAGCTAACAAAGTGTCACGAAGCTGCCAGGCGAACACACCTGCGCCAATGGCGACAAGGCCGGTTGCCGCAGCGAACGCCGTCCAACGCCGGACGGTCTTGCGATCGTGGACCAATGCGACGAGCAACGGCGCGAATAACGTTAGCAGCGGAATCTGAAATGGCGGATAACAACAGAGCAAGAATCCGAGCGCGCAGAACGCGTATGCCGCCGACAGCAGCACGCGCCACCAGCGTTTCTGGTGAACGACCGCGCCGAACCCCGCCGCAAGAGCGAAGCACCACAGCCCAACCATATCCGGCATAAGCATTAGCGAGGAGAACCACCACTGGACAGTCGAAGTCCACAGCAGCATCAGCGCACCCGCGGCGGATAGAAGAGGCTCACCCCGCGTCGCGACCAGGAGCAGCACGTAACTGCCACAGAGCAGGCTCCACCATTTGAAGTTCCAGAAGAACGCGAACGCCGACTCGGCCGTTAATCCCGTGAAGAAGGGCCAGAGCTCCGGCCGAAAACACATGGTCCAATGCGCGACCGGCAGGTTGCTGCATACGAGCGGAGAATGTTTGCCTCCGACCGACGGGTTGCGAGACGAAAACGGGTGAATCTGTTTCGCCTGCGAGAGCAGCCACGGCGTATACACCGCCCACTCGTCGGAACGGATAAATTTCGCTTCGCCCAAAATCAAACCGCGTGACGATGGGGCGCCATCGACAGCCGAAAACAACTCGGCCGACGACGACCCATTCAAGCCCGCGATGCTCATCGCAAGTGCAATGACCGAGCACACAGCCGGAAACAGCCAGACGTTTCGTCTCCCTGCCATTAGTGAGTCGGTTCCGCCACGCCTGGCGACGATGAAAAGGGCCGTCAGCGTCGCGAACAACGCAAACAGCAGTGCCGATATTTTAGCGACGTTCAGCTCGCCGGTGTGCAGAATCTGCACCAGCAGGCACGTCGCGAGCACAGCGAGAAGGATGATCAGCGCGGAGCTAGACCATCGATTTGCAGTCCGCACTGCATCGATGCGCATCGCCGAGCGTCGCGCACGTGTCCCTTGTCTTCAACCAGTCGCACGGCGATCCAGCGACTCAGCGATCACTAATGAAAGATGCTGCGGAACACGTGATGAATCGTCCGGCCGACCGCAGCCGGAAAATTCGGCGGGCGACGCCGGTGCCGCCAGGTCCGGGGCCGGACGCGCGCTTCCTTGATGGCGACGATCTCGAGTGAATCGCCGCGCTTGGCGAGATTGAACGTGTTGTCGGTGCGACCGCCCGCATTGCGATTGTGCTCGGTATTGGAGACCTGAAAATTTACCCGGATTGTCGCGATCGTATTGTTTCCGGTGCGGACGACCCGGAGCGAATCGCCGAGGGTATATTTTCGGCTCGGCCAGCGTTGATCGTAAACCGCGAGCTCGTTCTTGATGTAGGGCCGATCGACGACACCATGGTCGAAGTAATCGACTTTCTCCGCGTAAAAGGACAGCTCATCCTCCGGATTCCGGGACTGGCACGCGTCGAAGTAGCGGCGGAGAAAACTGTGGATCTCGGCCTTGGCCACGTCGCCGGCATTCTGCGCCTTGGTCGGGACCGGCGGCGTCTTCGGTCGCGTTTCGTCATGGACGGCGGCGTCGCTTTTAAGCACCGGAATGTCGGGAAGATTACCTGCACCTTCCGCGGGCGAGGGTGGTTCGCCGATGCCTAACGAGTAGAGCGTCATTTCGTCAGCCCTGCCGGTCTGGGCGAAACCCTGGCGTTGCTGATACTGTTTCAAAGCCAGCGAATATTCCGCGCTCGGTTTGCCATCGATGTCGCGGAAGAACAAATGCCGCTTCCGAAGTTCCTCCTGGACCTGGCGAGTCTCCTCATCGGCACGCGCGACGCTCCAACTGGCGACCGAGCAAATCAGGAAAAGAAGGAGCGTTTTTTGTGTCACAAGAAAGGTCAACGGCTTCCCGGCCTTGGCAGATTCAAGCGTCGTTTTAGAAGCAATTTTTCTGCCGCAACTCCCTAAGCCTGCGCATCTTCGCGCATTGTTTGGGTAATGCGAATTACAAATCGTAATTCGATGGCGCCGCGGTCGGCGGAATCGATTGCGACTCGAGTTTTGGGATTCGCGTGGCCATGAACATCGCCACGAAAAGGAGGAACCCGCCCAGATACCAGGGCGCGCCGGGAGCATTCCATCCGCGCGCCGGTTCGATGAAATACGCGAACGTGAAAGTGAAGAGAGTCGGACCGATGATCCAGGCCAGACTGGTCAGACTGCTGATCGCTCCCTGGAGTTCGCCTTGTTCCGATTCGCTGACACGGCGCGTCATCATTCCTTGGGCGGCGGGACTCGAGATCGTCCAAAGCATCATTACTGGAATCGAAGCGAAGAAGAATTTTCCGTTCGGCGCGAGGCCGGCGAAGACCATGCCAAGCGCGCCGAAGAATTGTCCGATATAAAGCGTTCGCCGTTCCCCGAACCGAGAGACCATCGCCGGCACGAGCCAGCTCGAGATGACGATCGAGCACACGCCGACGGTGGCGAGCGAAAGGCCGATTGTTCCTTCGCGCCAGGCATAACGAAAAATCGTGTAGAGCGCCCAGACGTTGAAAACTTCGTGCGCGACGTAGCCGATGAACTGGATCGTCGCCAGCCGGAACAATTCCGGATGCGAACGCAACAGGAGGAGCGAGCCAACCGGATTCGCCCGCCGCAACGTGAACGCTTTCCGTTTTTCCGGCGGGAGCGATTCCGGCAAAACGAAATAGCCATAGATCGCATTCGCGAGACTCAACGCGCCCGCGACCCAGAACGGCAGGCGTGGATCGGAATTCCCAAGCAATCCGCCGAGCGCAGGGCCCAGGACAAAGCCCACGCCAAAAGCCGCGCCGATCATCCCAAACGCGCCCGCCCTTTTTTCCGGCGGCACCACGTCGGCCACATACGCGGTCCCCGTCGTAATGCTCGCGGCCGTGATTCCCGAGATGACGCGCCCGACGAAGAGCCAGCCAATCGTTGGCGCCAACGCCATCACGATGTAATCGAGTCCGAGCCCGAGATTCGAAAGCAAGACGACCGGCCGCCGCCCGACCTGGTCCGACAAGACGCCGAGCATCGGCGAAAACAAGAATTGCATCAGCGCGAAGATCGTCCCGAAAATGCCGAACACCTTCGCGGCGTTGGGCGCGTCGCCGCCGAGAAAATTCAGGACGAGCTTCGGCAGGACCGGCATGATTAATCCCAGCGCGAGCATGTCGAGCGTGACCGTGATGAAGATGAAAACGACGGCGGCCTTACGCGGCTTCATGTTATGTCTCTGGTGTCATTCGCTGCAAACATCGGCGTTGTCATCCTGAGCGCAGCGAAGGATCTCTGACCACTCCGGTTCTGAGCGCCTAGAAATGGTCAGAGATGTTTCGCTTCGCTCAACATGACAATTGTGGAGACGCCTTAGCACGTCGGTCGCGCCGAATAAACAACCCCCGCAAGACAGCGGGTTCTCCGCGTATTGTTGTTGCTCAAGCGAACTGAACTTTAGCAACCTTCACTCTCATGGCCGACGCACCGCCGCCGCTTCCAAAATCGCAGCCCTTCTTCAAGAAACGCCATCTGACGATGCTGAAACTATTCGGCGTCGGCGCGCTGATTCTGGTGATGCTGATTCCGCTGTTGATGATCCAGGGCGTCTTGAACGATCGGCTGGCGCGACGGAACGAAGCGGTCGATGACATCACGTCGTCTTGGGGCAAGGACCAGAGCATTATCGGGCCGGTTCTCGTTGTGCCTTACATGCATCACGGGACAGTAGTGCGCTCAGTGACGTTGCCCGACGGCCGAGTCGAGACGCGCGAGGTTGCGGAAACGACGGTCGCGTTCGCCTATTTTTTGCCGGACACGCTCGAGATTTCCGGCGACGTCCAGACCCAGACGTTGCATCGCGGCATTTATGACGCCGCAGTTTTTCGCGGAATGATCAATGTCTCTGGAAAATTTCCCGTGCCCGACATGGCGGCGCTGAAGATCGATCCGAAGGATGTGCTTTGGAAAGACGCGGCGGTCACTCTGGCGGTGAGCGATCTGCGCGGGACGCGCGAAGGTCTGATGCTCGATTGGGGTGGGAAGAAGATCCAGTTACAGCCGGGATCGCAACTGCCGGGTTACACGACGGGAGTTACCGCGCCTCTGGCGAATGATCAACCGATCACCGCGCCGATGACGTTCTCGATTGCGCTCGATCTCAATGGCAGCAGCGGAATTTTCTTCGCGCCGTTTGGAGTTCAGAATGTCGTCACCTTGAAAGCGAACTGGCCCGACCCGGGATTTCGCGGCGCGTTTCTGCCCGCCGATCGGAACGTGCGGGCCGATGGGTTCGAGGCGAGCTGGAAAGTTTCCTATTACGGGCGCGATTATCCGCAGCGCTGGACCAGCCGGGTGGGGAACGAACGCTTCACGACGCTCGCAGTAAGTAACTCACTTTTCGGCGCGCAATTCCTTCGTGTCCTCGATGCCTATCGTTACGTCGAGCGCTCGATCAAGTACGGCGTCTTGTTCTTCGTCCTGGTTTTCACAACGTTCTTCCTTTTCGAAGTCACGGCGCGACAGAAGATCCACCCGCTCCAATATCTGATGGTGGGCGCCGCGCTCTGTCTCTTCTATCTCGCGCTGCTCTCCGCGTCCGAATTCATCGGCTTCACCGCTTCCTATGCGATCGCGACCCTGGCGGCGACCGGTTTGATTACCTGGTATTGCAGCTACTTCCTCGGTGGCGGCGCGCGCACATTGATGATCGGCGGTGGATTGATTGGCGTTTACACGTTCCTTTACATCACGCTCCGTCAACAGGATTACGCGCTCCTCATGGGAACCGTGGCGCTCTTCATCCTGCTCGGCATCGTCATGTGGGTCACGCGCAAGGTCGATTGGTACGCCCGCGACGCGGACTAGGATTTAGTTAAGCTTGCCAGCTGCGTCCGCGAACCAGAGTCTGGCGGACTACGGTGAATCGGCGTCAACTGCTCTGGACTTTTCTTATTGCGGTCGTCTTGACCGTGCTGAGTATTTTTCTTTTCGATCAACCGATCGCCGCGTTCGTTCAGCGCGCGGGCGGCCGCGAATCGAGAATTTTCCAGGAAGGAACGCATTGGCTGGAGATTGCTTCTGGTCTTCCGATCGCGCGTTATTTCCTCGCGTATTTGTTACTCGGTGGAGCCGCACTTTTGTTCATCGCGAAATCGACTCGGCTCGCCGCCTGGATGCTCCTGTTCATCGGGTCTACTCATGTCGTTACTCGACTGGTTGCGGGCGTGCTGAAAAACGTGTTCCATCGCCTGCGACCGTTCGAGGTCATTCAAGCCGGGAACTGGGACTGGAAATTTTTCGGCGATCAGGGCTCATCGTTTCCCTCGGGACATTCGGCGCATTTCTGGGGGCTGTTTTTTCCGCTCCTGTTTTTATTCCCCCGTTATCGGCTGCCGCTGCTGATCGTTCCCGTTTTCATTTCCATCGCGCGCATCGGCGTGAACGATCATTGGTGCAGCGACGTGATCGCTTCAGCGGGATTAGCGGCGCTCTTTACCCAGGGTTTCATCTGGCTTTTTCGCATGCAACCGGAACCGCAATCCGCTAGGACGAGGCTGGAGCGCAAATGATCGCCATCTCCTATCGCCGGCAGGATTCCAGCCCAGTCGCGGGGCGGCTTTACGATCGGCTCCAGGCCGAGTTCGGCAAAGGCAGCGTCTTCATGGATTTCGATTCGATCCCGTACGGCGTCGATTTTCGCGAACACATCAAGCAAACATTGCAACGCGCGAAGGTCGTAGTCGCGATCATCGGCCCGGAATGGATGGGTGGGAAAGCGCTGGCGAACAGACGGATCGATGATCCAACCGATTTCGTGCGGCTGGAAGTCGCGAGCGCGTTAGAAAGCGGCATCCCCATCATTCCGGTGCTGATCAACAACACGCCGATGCCCGACGCGAAGAACCTGCCGCCGGAGCTCGAAGGTCTCGCGTTTCGGAACGGCCTCGCGCTCGATAGCGGCATTGATTTTCATCATCACGCGGATCGGCTGATCGCGGGAATTCATCGCGTCATCGATCCAAAAGAAACCCCGGCCGTTCCGGTGTCCCAATCGCCGCCATCCAGCGCGGTGCCAAAACCATCGCGACTTGTCCCTGTTTCGATCCTTGTTTTCCTGATCGCGATCGCGGGCATTGCCGCGTGGTATTTTAAGAGCCGACCGAGCGAAACAATCTCACGCGAAATCGCGACGCCAGTTATGACGCGGCCGGCGACTCCGATGCCAGGCACGACAACTCCGCCACCGGCGATTACATCCTCCAGTCCGAGCATTTCAACGGCGCCTAACGAAAGCTCGCCCGGGCCCGCCCTGAACGAACCCCTCCGCGAACATGCTTTCGCGGGCAGAGTCGGCGCGAAAGAAGCCACCTTCCGGCTGCGATTCGATCAGGGACATGTTACCGGCACTTATGCTCAAGGCGCTTCCACTTACCGCCTTGAGGGCCGGCATCTAAAAGCGAAAATGGTGCTGGACGAATACACGGGGGAGCGGCTCACTGCCCACATCGAGGTTAATCTGGTTGAGACAGGTGCAGTGGTTCGCTGGGAAGGAACAATGCATAACATGCCGCCGGACAACCGCGTTTTACCGATTTATTTTGAGCGCCCAAGATGAATAGACGCACGTTCAACGCAGCGTTCGTTTTCGGCGTCGCGGCTCTACTGTTTCTGCAGGGTGCGTCCGCGGCGAAGCCCAAGCCCAAGTCCAAATCTAAATCACAATCAAAATCCGAACCGGCTGCGGATTACTTTCCGTTGCGCGTCGGTGATTCCTGGACCTATCGCAATAGCGAAGCAGGCGGATACACCTGGAAGGTCCTGAGCGAAGAACCGCACCAGGGCGAAGCCGTTCGCTACACCGTCGAGGTTCTGTCCGGCGTGAAAATCCTGAACACTTTTTCGAAGGCCAATGGCTGGGTCCTCCTGCACGGCGAAAACTATCTGGAGCACGAAGGACTTCAGGCCACTTACGACCCGCCGAAGCAGTATTTAGCCAATCCACTCGTCGTCGGCCAAAAATGGGAATCGACTGGAAAAGACCCGACCCAGGTGGAACACCACGAAGTCAATCGCGTTGTCGGGGTCGAGACCGTGGCGGTGCCGGCGGGAAAATTTCGCGCGATGAAGATCGTCAGCGAAGTAAGTGGCGGCGGAGGATTGATGACAAGGACGTCGTGGTATGCGGACGGAGTTGGGTTGGTAAAGACGGAGACCGCGGGCGGTCAGCTTAAGTATGGCTCCGAGTTGACTGATTACAGTTTTAAGAAGAGCCCGTCGAAGTAGTCGGTGGCGGAGAAGACTTGCCGGGTGGCGCGGTTGCGCGCAGCATCACCCCCCATGCGTTCGCGATTTTTTCTACTCATCGGTTTCTGTCTCGCTGCGGTCCTCGATCTCCAGGCCGCCGACAAACGTAACATCACGGAGAAAGATCTTTTCGATTTCGTCTGGGTCGGCGACGCGCAGGTTTCGCCGGATGGAAGCAGGGTCGCGTTTGTCCGGGTGACCGTGAACGAAAAGAAGGAAGGCTATAACACGTCGATCTGGATGGTCGGGACTTCAGGCGACGAAGCGCCGCATCGCTTGACCAGCGGCGAACGCGATTCGGCGCCGCGCTGGTCCCCGGACGGAAAATATGTCGTGTTCACTCGGTCGACGGAAAAGGACGGTAAACCGGAGCCGCCGCAGCTTTGCATGCTCTCGATGGCGGGCGGCGATGCGTTTATCTTCACCAGTTTGCCCAAAGGCGGGAGCGATCCGAAATGGTCGGCCGACGGGAAACTGATCGTGTTTAGCAGCACATCGAACCCGGAAGACCTGGAAAAGGCGGAGAAGAAAAAGCGGAAGGAAGAGGAACAGAAACGCGCGGCGAATGCATCGCCTTCCGCATCGCCGGCGAAGGATGAGGGAGCGAAAAAGGCGGACGACGAACGCGAGAGCGACATTCACGTCATCACGCGTGCGGTTTATCGCTCGAACGAGGAAGGCTATCTCGATTTCAAAAGGCCCGGGCATTTGTGGGCCGTGACCGCGCCGAAAAATCCGGACGAAAAAGTGCAGCCGAAGCAACTCACGCGCGGAAGGTTTAGTGAAGAGGACGCGCTTTGGTCGAAAGACGGCGCCCAGATTTATTTCGCCACCCTCCACAACGACGAGCCTTACTACGACACGTCGAAGACGGAGCTGTGGTCCATTTCGCCGAACGGCGGCGAGCCCGTGAAGATCACAAGCGTCGACATGGACCTCGGCACGATGGCGCTGAGCCCGGATGGAAAACAGGTCGCGTTTACCGCGTCGGTGGAGCAGCCGGTGAACTCCTACACCCAACCGGATTTGTGGGTGATGGATTTGGCCAAGGACGCGAAGCCGCGCAATCTCACGGAGAAATTCGACTACGACGTCGGTAGCAGCGTCTTCGGTGATAATGGCGCACCGCGCGCCGGCGGCGGAAATCGCCCGATCTGGACAGCGGACGGCAAAGGCATCGTCGAGAATTTTTCGCGGGAAGGCCGAACGAATCTCGCTGTGTTCGACGTCGCGACCGGCGCGATGACGGAAATCACGAAAGGCGATCAGGCCGTCCTGCGTTTTCGCGGCGCGCCGGACGGATCGCGCCTCGTTTATCTCGCTTCGACGCCGACGCGCCTCGGCGATCTTTTCTGGCTCGACCGAACGAGCGGCGAGGCCCGGCAGTTGACCCACGTAAACGACGAACTTTTCGGGCAGCTCAATCTCACCGAGCCAGAAGAAATTCGTTACAAGAGCTTCGATGGAAAAATGATCCAGGCGTGGCTGCAACGGCCGCCCGGTTTTGATAAGACGAAAAAATATCCGCTCATCCTGAACATCCATGGCGGTCCGCACACTGCTTACGGATTCGTTTTCGATCACGAGTTCCAATGGATGGCCGCGAAAGGATACATTGTGCTGTATCCGAACCCTCGCGGGAGCACGAGCTACGGCCAGGAATTTGGCAACGTGATCCAGTACCATTATCCCGGCGACGATTTTAAGGACCTGATGGCCGGTGTAGACGAAACGATCAAGCGCGGGTTCGTCGACGACAAGAAGCTCGGCGTCACCGGCGGCAGCGGCGGCGGGTTGCTGACGAACTGGGTGGTCGGGCATACGCCGCGTTTCGCGGCCGCGGTCGCGCAACGTGACATCGCGAGCTGGACCGATTGGTGGTACACGGCGGACTTCACCTTGTTCCAACCGCGCTGGTTCAAGGCGCCTCCGTTCCAGGACGCGGAAGATTTCAAGGCGCGTTCGCCGATCACTTATATTAATGATGTGAAGACGCCGATGATGTTCATCCTCGGCGAAACCGACACGCGGACGCCGTCGGGCGCCGGCGGCGAACAGATGTTTCGCGCGTTGAAGTTCCGGAAAATTCCGACGGTGATGGTGAAGTTTCCGAACGAGACGCACGAATTATCGCGGAGCGGGCAGCCGTGGCATCGGATCGAGCGGTTTCAGCATGTTCTCGGCTGGTTCGATCGCTGGCTGATGGGCGCATCGAAACCGGAATACGACGTCGCGCCGGCCGAGGTGCCGGTGAAGCCGAAGGAGAAGCCTCCGGGGAACTAAAAAAGCTCCAAGCACCAAGCTCCAAGCACCAGAGAAGCTCCAAACATCGAAGCTCCAAATGGCGACGCTGTCGGTTTGATGTTTGGTGCTTGGAATTTCTCTGGAGCTTGGAGCTTGGTGCTTGGAGCTTTCGCTTCCTCGCTTGCTGATCCTTTCTGCAAATGCACAATGTTCCCCGATGCGATTAGGCCGACAGAATTATCACGACATCGAGCGGATCATCGAATTCGATTTCGTGCGCGCTACCGAAGCAGCCGCGTTGAATTCGCTCTCGTGGCTGGGCCGCGGGGACAAGGAAGCAGCTGATGCCGCCGCGTGCGACGCGATGCGCGGAATGTTCGATCTCATGAACATTTGCGGCGAAGTCGTGATCGGCGAGGGGATCAAGGACGACGCGCCGGGGATTTTTAAAGGCGAACAACTCGGCACCTGGTTGCCGGGCACGCCGCAGTTCGACATTGCGATCGATCCGATCGACGGAACGACCAACATCTCGAAAGGCGCACCGAACTCGATCAGTTGCATCGCGGCGGCCAGTCCGGAGCAAGGCGTGAAAGTCGCGCTTCGCGACATCCCGTCGTTTTACATGACGAAGCTTTCCTACGGTCCAAAAGTGCTCGAGCACATGCAGATCAAAGGGATCGACATGTTGCGAATCGAGAGCCCAATCGAGGAAACGCTGAGCGTGGTCGCGCAATGTTTGAACAAGCGCGTTCAGGATGTGGTGGTGATGATGCTTGATCGCCCGCGGCACAAGGAAATGGTGGAGGAGATCCGGCGCGTCGGGGCGTCGTTGCGGATGATCGGAGACGGCGATATCGCGGCGGCCATGGCCCCTGCGATTCCCGACAGCGGCATCGATCTTTATATGGGCATCGGTGGCGCGCCGGAAGCGGTGCTCGCCGCGGCTGGAATCAAGTGTCTGGGCGGCGACTTGCAATGCGTGATGTGGCCGCGTGATGACAAGGAACGCAAGAGCCTCATCGCCGACGGGCACAAGGCCGACCTCGGCCGCGTCTTTTTCGCCGACGACCTGGCGAACGGAAAGAACATCATTTTTTGCGCAACCGGGATCAGCGACAGCGCGATGTTGCGCGGCGTCCGGACGCAAGGCGCCAGTGCCACGACTTATTCAATCCTGATGCGAGCGAAGAGCCGGACCGTGCGTTTCATCCGCGCCTCGCACGATTTGAAGAACAAGACGATCCGGCTGCGCTCCGACAGTCGCGAGCACAAGATCTGAAACATCTCCGCTCGACATCCCGCCGGCGATCTGGTCAAATTCTTCTGCCCTTATGAGCAAAATATCCAAAACCGAGCTGTCGCCAGACAATGGCTGTGTCATCGATACGAAATGGAAATGCGGCGCGCTGAGTTATCACTCCTGCGCGAGCGAAATAGGCGACGCGCATACCGTCCATGACGCGCGACTGCCGGAGGTCGTCATCTACGATCACGTGGGTTTCAAGGGCGACTTCGCGCGGACAAATCTCAGCTTTCATTACCTCGGCGATTTCTGGAACGACCGGATCAGTTGTCTCATCGTCGTCAGCGGCATCTGGCGATTTTATCGCGACGAATATTACAAGGGCGATCACTGGGATCTCGGCCCCGGCTTCTACGAGTGCTTCTTCAAGGACAAAGGGCCGGACGACGTGATCAGTTCGTTTCAGGCGATCGAATTGACGTAGTCGCCCTACCGTTTTCGCGCCAGGTTTAACACCGTTTCGGCGCAGCCCCAGGAGAGGGTGAACCCGGACCCGCCATGGCCGTAATTGTGAATGAGCGGACGACCGTCCGCCATTCGATCGAGCCCGAGACGCACACCGGATTTTCGAAACGGTCGCAGGCCGACGCGCACGGTGATGATTGGCGGCGGCGCGATCTTTAGCGTCGCACAGCATTCGGAAACGATCGCGGCCGTCGTTGCGGGATCGGGCGCGAGATCGTCGCTCTGCTCGTTCGTTCCGCCGAAGACACAATCGTTCGCGCGTGGAATCGCGTACATGAGCGGCGCGTCATCGCAGACAACGGCGCCGGGAAGATCCAACTTTTTCACGAGGACGACCTGGCCGCGATGCGGTTCAAGATCGGGATCGTCGACAAGACGGCGCGCCCCGATCCCGGTGCAGTTGACGACAACGTCGAACGCGAGACTGACATCGTCGGGTCTCTCGAACCGCACGCCGGTTGTCATCTTCCCGCCGGCAGCAAGAAATCGTTTTTGGAGATAATCGAGATAAATAGAAGTGTCGCTGAGCGGAACGGTCATCACGAACTCGGTCTTGCTCATGGATCGCGCGTTGAAGCCGGCGGCCCACGACGGAATCGGCAGCTCGTCGCAGCGAGAAAAAGTGCGGAGCTCGATCATCGAAACGCCGGTCGCCGCGTTCCGGCTCAATTCAGCAAACACTTCGTAGCTTTGCAAAGCCCACGCGATGACTTTATCGAGGGGTTCGGCGTCGTACGGAAACCACAGCGCGGCGGCGACGGCAGAAGTCGTTTCGGCGGCAGGTTCAGCGGCGAAAATCGCAGTCTCGTAGCCGGCCTCGGCCAGAACAACGCCGCAGGTCAGACCGGAAACGCCAGCGCCGATGATCGCGATGCGGTGGTCCATCTTGGCGGTGAGTCTACATTACGCCTCAAGGAGCGGCGGTTTACAAACCGCCGTCGTTTCCAAATTCTGTTTGGGAACGCAATTTCCTTCGAAACTCTGCTTCGCCGCGCGACGGCGGTTTGTAAACCGCCGTTCCTTGGGGCGTGCACACACGCGGTGGCTCAGCTACATTAGCGCCGTGGTCGCCTTATCGGAAGAATCGCTCACGGACAAGGTGCTGGCGGGCGAACGGGTTTCGCCGGGGGAAGCGCTCGAGCTTTATCGGCGGCCGCTGTCGGAACTGGGACAGCTCGCGAATGCGCGTCGCGATTTGGCGAAGGAAAAAAGTTACGACGGCCACGGGCGCGAGATCGTGACCTACATCATCGATCGCAACATCAATTACACGAATGTCTGCAACGTTTACTGCAAATTCTGCGCGTTTTACCGGACGGAAAAAGACGCGGACCACTACGTCCTGAGCCGCGAACAACTCGACCAGAAACTCGACGAACTTTCAGCGGCAGGCGGGGTTCAAATCTTGATGCAGGGCGGGCACCATCCAAAGTTGTCGTTCGATTGGTATCTCGATTTGCTTCGGCATATCCGCGAAAAATATCCGCACATCAACATTCACGGGTTCAGTCCGCCGGAGCTGCAACATTTCGCCGAGTTGTTCCGAATGCCGCTGCGGGATTTGATTTCGCGATTCAAGGAAGCCGGGCTCGGCTCAGTCCCCGGCGGCGGCGGCGAGATCCTGGTGGACAGCGTCCGCAATCGAATCGCACCTCTGAAATGCAATTCGGACGCGTGGCTGGAGGTGATGCAGGTCGCGCACGAGCTCGGATTGAAATCGAGCGCGACGATGATGTTCGGCCACGTCGAGACGATCGAAGACCGGATCGAGCATCTGCGGCGTTTGCGCGAGCAACAGGACAAGAGCGGCGGATTCACCGCGTTTATCTGCTGGACGTTTCAGCCGGACAACGCCGTCCTGAAAGTCCCGCATCGGACCGGCGTGGTGGAATATCTCCGGACCCAAGCGCTGGCCCGGATTTTTTTGGACAACTTCCCGAACGTGCAAAGCTCGTGGGTCACGCAGGGCCCGGACATTGGCCAGGTGGCGCTGAAATATGGCGCGAACGACTTCGGGTCGGTCATGATGGAGGAAAACGTCGTGAGCAGCGCCGGCACGACTTTTCGCCTGAATTCGGCGCAAATTGAAACCCTCATCCGCGACGCCGGCTATGAGCCCCGGCGGCGGAATAATTGGTACGAGCTCTTGAATTAGCGCTGAGCGGTGCGTTCTTCTCCGACCAGCGCCCAGGCGCGACCCGAAATCCTGCCTTGACGATGCCGCAGTTATTCACCATCAATACCACCCGCGCCGCGTCGGGGACGAAGGACGCCAGGGGACTTTTGACGTTATGAAGGAATTTTTCGGTTTAATGCGCGGCGGCATTTCGATGGCGCGGCTCGCACTCATTTTGATTTTCGCCGTGAGCGCATCGCTTCGAGCGCAGACGGCGCCGGACCAACAGGGACCGCCGATCATCAAATCCATTGAGATTCAGTTCGTCGGGCCGCAGACGGTTTCGAAGGACAAGATCCTCGCGCAGATGCGGACAAAAACCGGCCAGCCGTATTCCGAATCGCTGGTTGAGCAAGACATCAAGGCGCTCTACAAAACCAACCAGGTGCAAAACGTTCGCATCTTCGGACAGACCGAAGGCAACGGCGTGAAAGTGATGGTGGTGCTGCAAACCCGCTCGCTCGTGAACGAGATCGAAATCGAAGGTGCCACCCGCATATCCGCCAAGAGCCTGCGAAAAAGGATCGACCTCAAAATCAATGGGCCGCTGAGCGAAGAGGAATTGCAGAAAGCGCGCGACAAAATCATCGAGGCCTATCAGGCGAAAGGTTTCACGGACGTGGACGTGAAATATAAAGTCGACACCGACGAAGCGCGGGGCACGTCGCGCGTCATTTACACGATCACGGAGGGAACCAAGGGCGCGGTCAGCGGGGTTCGCTTCGAAGGCAACACGAAATTTCCGGACAAGGTTTTGCGCAAGCAGATGAAGACGAAGGGCAAGACCCTCTATTCCTTCATCGATAAATCCGGCCGGCTCGACGAGACCCAGCTCGAGCAGGACGTGAACGCGGTGAAAGAATATTACCAGGACCACGGCTACATCGACGCGGAGGTGAAGGAAGTCCGGCGCGAACGCACGAAAGGCAAGATGACGATCGTGATTGTGATCCAGGAAGGGTCGATTTATCACGTCGGCAAGATTCGCATCACCGGCACGAAGGCGGCGTCCGAAGCAAAGGTCCGTGCCCTCCTGAAAATGAAAGAGGGCGGCATTTATTCGCCGAAACAAATTCGTGAGGACTCGAAAAAAATCGCGGACGCGTACGGCAGCGGCGGCTTTGTGGACCTGCAAGTCACGCCGAGCGGCGTTCCGGCGGGTGCAGGCCGGATCGACGTGCACTACGACATCCAGGAAGGAGGCCCGGCCTTCGTCCAGCGGATCAATATCGTCGGCAACACCCGCACCAAGGATAAGGTCATCCGCCGTGAAGTTCTGATCGCGCCCGGCGACATTCTCAACAGCGTCCGCGTCGAAACGACGAAGAAACGCCTCGATAACCTTGGTTACTTCGAAAAAGTCGAGACCTTTCCGGAAGACACGGGGGTGGCGGGACGAAAGGACCTGACGATCCAGGTGCAGGAAAAACGGACCGGCTCGCTGAACTTCGGCGCCGGGTTCAGCACGATCGACCAGTTGGTCGGCTTCGTCGAAATGACGCAGGGCAATTTCGACTTGTTTAACTGGCCCACCTTCACGGGCGCCGGTCAGAAATTCCGGTTCCGGATTCAGTACGGCAATCAGCGCAAAGACATTACCTTGTCCCTGACCGAGCCGTATTTCATGGATCGCAGGCTCTCGCTCGGCGGCGAACTCTATTTCCGGGAAGCGGATTATTACAGCAACATCTACACACAACGCAATTACGGGTTCTCAGTCGAAATGCGCAAACAAATCGCGCCGTTCACGGCAGCGAGTCTCGGCTACAGGCTGGAGAAGATCGAGCTGTTCGATGTCGACCCCGCTGCGTCGAGCCAGATTTTGATCGAACAGGGAACGACCACCAAAAGCCAGATTACACTGGGCGTGGCGAACGATACGCGTGACAATCCGTTTCTCACCCGCACGGGCCATCGCATTGCCTTCACTCCGTACGTGGCCGGCGGATTCCTTGGCGGCAATGAGCAGATCGTCGGTTTCGCGCTTGAAGGCCGGCAATATTTCCACCTCTACAAGGATTCAATTCTGGTGTTGAGCGCACAGGCCGCTTCCGTCGACACCTGGGGCGACGGCACCTTCGTCCACATTTACGACCGCCTGTTCCTGGGCGGTTCAAACGATTTGCGCGGCTTCAATTACCGCGATGTGAGTCCGCGCGATATCACCGGCGAGCCGTTGGGCGGCCAGAGCCTCGCAGCGTTCACCATCGAATACACGATGCCGATCATCGAGAAGGCGCGCTTCGCCGTCTTCTTCGACAGCGGCTTCGTGAATCGCCGTGCGTGGGATTTCGACGCGAAGGACTACGTGGACGACGTGGGCATCGGCTTGCGGCTCGATCTTCCCATCGGTCCATTGCGAATCGATTACGGCATACCCCTCGAGAAGGGGCCGTATAAAGATACCGGCAGCGGGAAGTTTAACTTCAACGTCGGCTATCAATTTTGAACGAAGAAAGGGGGTTGCAGTCTAACCCCTCCTCTGCGACCTGTAACACCTTTCCTATGAAAAAGTTTCTTCTTCTCACGGCGGCGGCGGCCCTGGTTCTTCCTGCCGCCGGCTATGCTCAAGGCACTCTTAAAGTCGGCACCGTCGACATGAACCGCGCGTTCAAGGAGTACAACAAAACCAAGGATTCCGAGAAAAAAATCAACGAAGCCAAGGACGCGGCGAAAAAGGAATACGACGATCGCGCCGAGAACTACAAGAAGGCGCTCGATGAGATCAATAAGCTCAACCAGCAGCTCGATTCGCCCGCCCTGAGCGCGGACAAGAAAACTTCCATGGCCAAGGATCGCGACGACAAGATCGCGAACATCAAAAACATGGAGCGCGAGATCAACGAGTTCCGCCAGACCCGCGAACGGCAGTTGCAGGAACAGGCGATGCGGATGCGCGAGAACATCGTGAAGGAAATCACGGACGTGATCATGGAACGCGTGAAGTCGAGTAACTTCGATCTCGTGTTCGACAAGACCGGCCCGAGCATGAACGGCGTGAACGTCGTTCTTTATTCGAGGGACAACATGGATTTTACGACCGACGTCATTACCGCCCTGAACAAGAAACCGGTGACGACAACGACTGAGAAACCGGCCACGAGTCCAGCGACCACGACTGCGCCGGCGACCAGCCCAAAGAAGCCCTAACGCATTCTTAAAATTTTCGGCGGGAAAACACGCGGCAATCCCGCGTGTTTTTTCTTTCCGCGGTTCTCTGTGAAAACGATTGCGCGAATTGCGGCGGTCCTGACCGCGCTCCTTTCCGGTTCGGGCACGTTCGCCTCGGCGCCTTGGGAATCGACCGTCACCTCTTCTTCGCCGCCCACGTTCCCAAATCCCCGGCCGCTGCATTCGCGTTACGCTTTTGGATGGAGCGGATTTCCCTGCGCGACCGCTGAAATCAAATTCGACAAGGCGGCCGGCAATCGTCTCCAGCTCGATCTGAGGACAAGGACAATCGGTCTCGCGCGCACGCTGTGGAAGTTTGACGCGACCGGTACTTCCGTAGCCGACGCTTCGACCCTGCGTCCGATCTCCGTCACGCAGATCGAAAACGATCGCGGCGAAAAAATAGTGACCGAGCTGGCCTATAATCCCGCCGGCGTGGTGTCGAAGGTCACCGTAACCCCGCGCAACGAAACCAAGGTCCGCCGCTTCGATTTTCCACGCTTGTTCGATTTGCAATCGGCGATGCTTTATTTGCGCAGCCAACCTCTCCAGGACCGAAGCGTCCAGCGGATCGTCGTCTATTCCGCGACCGCCCCGTACCTTGCCACTGTCACGGTGCTCGGCCGCGAGCGGATCACGGTGCCCGCCGGGACCTACAACGCGATCAAGTTCGATCTCCAGATTAACCGGATCAAAGACGGCCAGCTCCAGCCCCACCGGAAATTCCGCCGCGCGAGTGCCTGGCTGTCCGACGATCCCGACCGGCTCCTGCTGAAAATCGAAGCGCAGGTTTTTATTGGCAGCGTTGTCTGCGAATTGCAGTCGGTCGATTTCGAGAATCCGAAAAAAGTTGCGCCGCTGAATTAGCGCGGAACGTAAATCGGTTCGCGCGGTCCCCAGAAACGCCGGTGATATCGGCGCGGGCTGCTCACGCGTTGTTCCGGCAGCAGGCTGAGCGAGGCGAGCGTTTCCACGTCGAAGCGTCCGCTCGGCTCCAGACCGAAACGCGCCTGGTAATTTCGCAGCGCGGAATTCATGGCCGGGCCGTAAAGTCCGTCAATCGCGTCGCGATAATATCCCAGCCGGAGGAGGACCATTTGTGCGCGCGCGACGATGTCCTGCTGGACCTGGGGCGGCGCCGCTTCGTACGGCGTGCCGCCGAAAATAGTCGCGCTCTCGACGCGCGGCGGCGGCGGTTCGGGCGCATTTTCGTAATCGTCGTTGGTTTGCGGCTGCGGCGGGGCCGTCGTTCTGGGCGCTGGCGTTGGGGTCACATAATCGGGCGGTGGCGGCCCAGGCGTATGTTGGGGACGGGGCGCCGGAGTCGATGCGGGTTTCGAAGTGACGCCAAGCGAACGCAGCGTCTCCGGGTTCAGCTCACCGGTGATCTGCAAGCCATTGCGGATCTGGTAACGGCGAATCGCCGCCATCGTCTCGGCGTCTTTCTGGCCATTGATTTCGCCGTAATAAAAACCGCCGTCCTTCAGTTTTTGCTGCGCGGATTGGACTGCGGAATCAGCCCAGGCCAAAGACCAGCCAACGAAAAGAATCAGCGCAGTAAGGAACAGCGTTCGGTTCATCGAGACTTGATCTTGGACGCCGTTGGGAAGGTGCTATTCATCGCGCGGGCAGGTCAACGGCGAGTGGCGTTTCTTTTCCGAGAAGCGTTTCGCGATATCGCAGAATGCCGTCTGCGATCCCGATCGCCATTTGTTCGCGGTAATCGGCATTCGCCAACTTCACCGCCTCATCTTTGTTGGTGAGAAAGCCGCCCTCCACGAGCACCGCCGGATGTCGCACGTTGGCAATGACGTAGAATTGTTGCGGCCGGGTTCCGCGATTCACCGCCTGCGTTCGGGCGGCGAGCGATTCCTGGATCGCTGCGGCCAGGCTCTGGCTCTCCAGATTGGGCGGGTCCGATGACGTGCGCTTCAAGAACGGCAGCCAGGATGCGACCCGCTCCGGAAACGAAATGGGATGGGTGGCGTAATACGTTTCGACGCCGTTCGCGGCGCGCCCTGCGTCGTCGAAATGGATGCTCACGAAAACGGATTCCGGCTCGTTGTTCGCCATCGTCGCGCGATCCTGCAACGAAACGTAGGTGTCGTCAGCACGGGTCAGGGCCACGACGAGGCCGCGTTCCTGGAGAAGACGTTCGACGCGATGCGCGACGTCGAGCGCGAGATCTTTTTCCACCATCCCGTTCTTCATCGTTCCGGAATCTTGTCCGCCGTGGCCGGCGTCGATAACGACGATCGCGAAGGGCCTGCTCGGCGGTGGCTCTGGTTCGAGGCGCGTTAGCGATCGCGGAACGGCCGTGACCTGAAGCCAGATGAAGGAGACGGCCATGAGCAGCAGTCCGATCCAAGCCAGGCCCGATCGTTCGCCTGTCCCTGTGCCCCGACGCCGCCCCCACATAAATTCCTGTTAATCCCCGAGTGCCGATCGAATCTCTTGTTCATTTAATGTTCGGTAGCGGATGGCGATGCGGTCGCCACGATCCAGAACCGCCGCCTCAATTCCAGCGGCGCGCAGTCGTTCTTTGCGTTCGGCGACAATCTTATCGCGCGGCGGCAATTCGTTCACGCCTTCGTCGCCGAGGGCGAGCTGGCCCACGGTCCAGGCGTCGAGACTCAGCTTCAACGCGCGCTCAAACGTGGCGCCAGAGGAATGCTCGGCGGCCAGATATTTTTCCATCAGCTCCGTCGACTGCCTGGTCCCGCTCAACGCGCCGAAATCCTGCCGGGTCTGCGCAAAGTTCGCGCTATTGGTCGCAATCGCGCCATCGTAATCGAGCCGAAGAAACAAATCGTTTTCCTGTTTCGCGCCGATCTCCGCGAACAAAAGCCGCGCCAGGTAGGGCGCGCCGTAAACTTGTTCGAACGCCGTCTTCAAAACCGGACTGAGCGAGTAATGCGCGAGCCGCCGCAACGACACATCCGCCGCCGAGCGCGTGAAACCTTCCGTGCTCGCCAGCTCGATCGCCGCCATCCTCAGCCGCTCGATATCGCCCGGATGTCCGATCGCGCCCATCGCGATGCGATCGTAAATCTCAAAAAGTTTTTGCCGTGTTTTCCCGAGTGTAACGAACAGGATCCCGTCCCGGTAGCCGAGCGCGACGATCGGACTGCCGCTGGCCAGCTGCGTCTCAATGTATTCCGCGCGGTTCGCGATCGCTTCCACCCAGCGATACGGCTCTTCGATCATGCCACGCTCCGTTTGAAGACCGCCGCGATCTTTTTCTCGGGCAAGGTCGTGATCCCGTCGCGCGACACGATCTTGATCACCGGGAAAATCTTCGCGTTCCGATCCACGCCGCCTGTTGCCGTGTCCGATTCCGCCGCGGTGTCGAGCGCGCGGAGTGCGATGGTAACGGCTTCGTCCTCGCTCAATTTCGCGAGCGCCTTTTTTCCCCAATTATTTTCGTAATGAAGAATGCCGCGCACAGCCGGCGAACCGGAACCGGTCGCAGCGTAATCCGCGACTTCGAATTGCGCGCCCATCGCGTCGTAAAAATAAAGTCGCGCCGCCGGATCTGAATTTTCATCGTAGGTCGCGAAGATCGGGACGACGACGCCCACGCCTTGCAGAACGAACCCAAAATTATCGCGGAGCAATTTCGACAGCGCCCGCACTTTTCCGTCCACGCTCATCTCCTGGAGTTGGGTGCGCCGGAAAAACTGGAACGAATGCTCGAGGACGCGCGCCATTTCCCACGCCGTCGCCGGCACTCCCGCGATGGCCATGATCGAATGCCGATCGATCTCGAGAACTTTATCGGCGCGATCGTAAACGACGGTGTTGCCGGCGGTCGCGCGCCGATCGCCCGCCACGAGAACGCCGCCTTGGAATTTGAAAGCGAGGATGGTTGTCGCCTGCGTCGGGATCCAGTCCTTGTTTTCAATTCGCGGTCCAGCGGCTGGCGAGGGCGCTGTCGCCAGAAGCCCGCGCCGCCGAAGAAGCGCCGGGAAATCGTCGCTCGCTCCAGAGAGATTCTGGTCGATCCCCAAACCGGAAGATTCCATCACTGGCCCGTGCGTTGGCGGTAACGCTTCGACTGGTTCGGGTCCACCTTGCGCATCTTTTTGAGCAGGTCACGCGTGTCCGGCCGCGAGATGTCGGGCGAGCGAGGACCGTCGCCATCCCCCTGCTTCGGGCCCCAGGGCATGGGCGGCTTTTGCACGCGCTCAGGCATGCGAAAAAGGTTAGGGATAAATCTTTGAAAGGCAAGCTGAGCGCCGCCCACACGCTTGCCTCGACCGCGCGTAAATGCCAGAGTGCCGGCCCATGCCTCGCGTTGCCGTCGCCTCGTTGACCTTGCTCAGCGCCCTGATGCTTTGCGCGAATGCGTCTGCCCAGACCTTTGCCGGAAACGACAAGACCGAGAAAATGCTCGAAACCTTGAGCAAAAAAATCGACGACCAGAACGCAAAGATCGACACTCTTTCGCAACAAATCCTGAAACTGGAACAGCAGATGGCCAAGAACACGCGCCCCGGCGTGATGATCGGCGAAACGCCTTCGCCGTCACCGGCGACGAGCAACGGGGCGATCACCGAAGCGCCGAAGCCGACGCTGCAATCGGGCAACAGCCACGTGGTCGCGAAAGGCGAGACCCTGACTTCGATCGCGAAGATGCACAAAGTGTCCGTGGAAGAATTGCAAAAGTTCAATCACATCGAGAACGACCGGAAATTGCAGATCGGCCAGACGATCATGATCCCGCCCGCCTCCTCGAGTTCTCCCAGCCCCTCGCCGAGCGGATAATGGATTCCGCGGCCGCGCAGGATTGGTTCCTCCGCAAATACGAGGACGGCAATATTTTTGGGCCGCTCCCTTTCGCGCAGCTCGCGCGCTGGGCTTCGTCCGCACAGGTGGCCCCGCACGACGTCGTCTCGACCGATCAAGTCACGTGGACGAAAGCGCCGATGTTGCCGGAACTGGAAATGGATTGGCTCGTCGAAGTGACGACGGAACGCTTTTACGGACCGACCACCCTCGGCGCGATCCAGGAGTTCATGCGGCTGGGCGAAATCAATGGAGATACTTTGGTGATCAATTCCCGGGACGGCTCGCGCCGGCGGGTGAACGAAATGCCGCTGGTTCTTTCCCAAATTCCGGTTGAAGAAGAACCGGCGAGCGACGCCGCCGGTCCCGCCGCTTCCGGGATGTCGATCAACGTCGAGGACCGGATCCGCGATCTCGAACAAAGTTTACGCGAAGAGCGCCGCGCTTTGCAGGAAGCCGAGGAGCGGTATCGCGCCCTCGAATTGAAATACCAGGAACTGGCCGAGCGCGTGCAGCCTTAGACCGCGTCGAGCGTCTCCTCCGGAATTGGGCGTTCGACGTTGGGCGTTGGGGGTTCAGCGTTTTCTTCCAATTCTTCAATCGGTTTCTCCAGAAAACTCTGCTCCCAAAGCCGCGCGTATTTTCCTCCCAGCTCTAACAACGACGCATGCGTTCCTCGTTCGATGATCCGCCCGCGCTCGAGAACTAAAATCTGGTCCGCGCGCAAAATGGTCGACAACCGGTGCGCGATCACAAAACAGGTCCGGTGCGACATCAAATTCTCGAGCGCTTCCTGGATCAACCGCTCGGTCGTCGTGTCCACGCTCGCCGTCGCTTCATCGAGAATCAGGATTGGCGGATCTTTCAGGAGCGCGCGCGCGATCGAAACGCGTTGCTTCTCCCCCACGCTCAACTTCACTCCACGTTCGCCGACGACACTCTCCAGCCCTTGCGGCAGACGATCGATGAATCCGCGCGCGTTCGCGGCTTCCGCCGCCGCCAGCACTTCGGCATCGCTCGCGTCCGGCCGGCCCATCAGGAGGTTTTCGCGGATCGTGCCATTGAACAAAAAGCTTTCCTGGGTCACGACTCCGATCACTTCGCGCAACCGGCGCATCCCAAATTCACGGATCGGTTTTTCGTCGATGCTGATTTCGCCGGAATCGTATTCGTAGAAACGCGTCAGCAAATTCACGAGCGTCGATTTGCCGGCGCCTGTCGTGCCGACGAGCGCGATCGTCTCGCCGGGTTGCGCGTGAAACGTGATGTGTTGCAGCGCCGGCAGTCCCTCTTTTCCGTAGGCGAACCCGACATCATCGTAGCGCACGTCACCGGTCACGCGGACCGCCGGCTTTTCTTTTTCCCACCCGGGTTCGGTCGGCTCATCGATAATTTCGAAGACACGCTCGCCCGCCGCGCGCCCCGCCTGGATGAGCTGGTTGAGCTGATGCAGTTTGTTGA
>DASQPH010000019.1:0-3880 GCA_035644055.1 Chthoniobacterales bacterium | reverse complement strand
TACCTTTTGGACGCGGCGGAAATGTTTCGGAACGGGGTCAGCGCGGAGGAGATCGATGGCGCGTTGCTGGAGTGGGGAATGCCGATGGGACCGCTGCGGTTGATCGACGAAATCGGGATCGACATTACCGTCGATATCGCGACGACTTTAGAGAAAGCGTTCGGCGAACGCGATCGCGCCGCGAAGATTTTGCAGGAGATGTATGCCGCGAAAATCCTTGGACGAAAGACCGGCGCGGGTTTTTACAAATACGAAGGCAAACAACAGACGCCTAACCCGCCTTCGCCCGGGACGGGCTCCGCCGTGGCGAGCGAATCGTTGCAGCAGTGGCGGCAGGAATCCGGGGAAAAATTCGGGCTCGAGAATATCACGAGTCGTCTCGTTTATCTGATGGTGAATGAGGCTGCGCGTTGTCTCGAGGAAAAGGTCGTGGCGACGCCGGAGGACGCGGATTACGGGATGGTTCTCGGGACCGGGTTTCCGGTTTATCGCGGAGGTCCGTTGCGTTACGCGGAAAGCGTCGGCCTCAAAAAAGTCGTGACCGATATGGACGGGATCCATTCCCGTGCGGGCGAGAAATTCGCGCCGTGCGAATTGCTTCGCCAGCACTCCCAGGACGGCACTACATTTTACCAAGGGAGGTGACCGATGAAATCGCCGCTCGAAGCGCCTGAGAAACAGATCGCAGAAGAAACCACCGCGAAGGCAACAGCGGCGCCGGTTATCGACACGTCGAAAATGTCGGCGGGGAAGGCCGCTGCTCTGGAGTTGGCGGAAAGCTCGCGCGATCCGCTCGACGAACGCGGCAGTTTCGCGAGCAACCTTTTCATCGGTCGCTTCGATTTCGACCGGATCTTTCCGTTCCCCACCCAGACGGCGGAAGACAAAGCGACGGGAGAAGGTTTTCTGGCGCAGCTCCGAAGTTATCTGCGCGACAACGTGGACGCGGACGAGATCGATCGGACGGGCGAAATTCCGCAGAAAAACATCGACGAGCTGTTCGCGATGGGCGCGTTCGCCATCAAGGTGCCGAAGCAATATGGCGGACTCGGATTGTCGCAGGTCAATTACGGCCGGGCGGCGATGCTGCTCGGAAGTTGGGACGCGAACCTGACGGCGCTCGTCTCCGCCCATCAATCGATCGGCGTTCCGCAGCCGCTCCTGCTTTTCGGAACGGAAGAACAAAAGGCGAAGTATCTGCCCCGCGTGGCGCGCAAGGAGATCTCGGCGTTCGCGTTGACTGAGATGAACGCTGGTTCCGATCCGGCGAACATGAGTTTGCGCGCGGACCTGTCGGAAGATGGAACGGCGTGGGTCTTGAACGGCGAAAAACTTTGGTGCACGAATCTGATCAAGGCCGGCGTGCTTGTCGTAATGGCGAAGACGCCGCCGAAGATCGTGAATGGCAAGGAGCGCAAGCAAATCAGCGCGTTCATCGTCGACGTCGACACGCCCGGGCTCGAGATCACGTATCGCTGCCATTTCATGGGGCTGCGGGCGCTCTACAACGGCATCGTGAAATTCACGAACGTCCGCGTCCCGCGCGAGAACCTGATCGCGAAGGAAGGCCAGGGATTGAAGGTCGCGTTGACGACGTTGAATACCGGACGCCTGACGATCCCGGCGGCGTGCGTCGGATTATCGAAGCGCCTCGTGGAAATTTGCCGGAAATGGTCGAGCGAGCGCATCCAGTGGGGCGCGCCCATTGGGCAACATTCGGCCATTGCCGGGAAAGTGGCGGAAATGGCGGCGAACACGTTCGCAATGGAAGCGATCACGTTTCTCACGTCTGCACTGGTCGATCGCAAAGCCGGCGATCTGCGGATCGAAACCGCCATGTGCAAAATGTGGTGCACGGAAATGACCTGGAAGATCGCGGACGACGCGATGCAGGTCCGGGGCGGTCGCGGTTACGAAACGGCGCAATCGCTCGCCGGTCGTGGCGAAGAACCGATCGCGGTGGAGCGGTTCCTGCGGGATTGCCGGATCAACCTGATCTTCGAAGGCTCGAGCGAAATCATGCGGCTCTTCATTGCGCGGGAAGCGCTCGATCCGCATTTGAAAGTCGGCGGCGCAATCTTCAATACCCAGTTGCCGATGACGACGCGGGTGAAATCGATGTTTAGCTCCGGCTCGTTTTATACGCGCTGGTATCCGAAACAATGGCTCGGCGGAAGCGCCGGCGACCTGGACAAATTGCACGCTGATTTGCGCGAGCCCATCCGCTACGGCGCGGCCACGAGTAAGAAACTCGCGCGCGGTCTTTTCCACGCCATGATGCGCTTCGGCCCGAAGCTCGATCGCGAGCAGCTTCTGCTCTCGCGCTTCGTCGGAATCGCGACGGAACTTTTCGCGATGAGTGCGACCTGCGCCTTCGCCCAATCGAAGATCGACGCGGGCGAACCGGCTGCGGAAATTCTCTCGCTCGCACAATATTTCTGCCGCTCCGCCCGGATGCGGATCGATCACCATTTTGCCGGGACCAGCGAGAACGCGGACAAAGCGGGTTACGCGCTCACCCAAGAGCTGCTCGCTGGCAAACACGAGGAACTTCGGCACGGGATCGTCTGACCCTCTTTGAACCGCCGGCGCGGTTGACCGGAATCATCCCCCCGGCTACCCTCAGCGGATGAGTATGCCGCCCGTACTCACGGAGCCGGCCCGCCCATCGCGGAGCCAAACCGCTGAGAAACCCAAAACCGAAACCGAACAGAAGGCCGGCGCCAGCCGTGCCTTGGAAATCCTCGAGCGACATGTCCTCCTCGACGGGTTCCGGATCGTGCTCGACGACGAGCGCAGTCGCGGTTCGTATTTGTTCAACGCCGCGAGCAACTCCCGCCTGATCGACCTCTACGGGTTCTTCGGTTCGATGCCGGTCGGCTACAATCACCCGCACTTCGACGATCCGGCGGTGCAAGAGGAACTGGCCCGCGCCGCAACGATCAAGGTCGCGAATTCGGACATTTATTCGGAGGGCTACGCAGAATTCGTCGAGACATTTTCGCGCGTCGCCGCTTTGCCGCCGCTCGAGCGCTATCTTTTCATCGAGGGCGGCGCGCTCGCGGTCGAGAACACGCTCAAGGCCGCGATGGATTGGAAAGTGCGAAAAAATATCGCTGTCGGGCGGGGCGAACGCGGCACGGAGATTTTGCATTTTCAGCACGCTTTCCACGGCCGCAGCGGCTACACGATGAGCCTCACGAATACCGATCCGCGCAAGACGGATTTGTTCGCGAAGTTCAAGTGGCCCCGGGTGACGAATCCGTCACTCGATTTTTCCCTCCCAGAATCGGAGCGCGAAGCGGACGTGATCGCGCGGGAGAAAAAATCGGAGCAGGAAATCCGGCAGTTCATCGACGAACGCGGGACCGACATCGCTGCGATCATTATCGAGCCGATTCAGGGCGAAGGCGGCGACAATCATTTTCGGGCGGAGTTTTTGAAGAAGCTCCGCGAAATCTGCGACGGGAACGAAATGCTGCTGATCTTCGACGAGGTCCAGACCGGCCTAGGGACCACCGGGCGGACCTGGTGCTCGCAGCATTTCGGCGTCATGCCGGACCTGATGGCGTTCGGCAAGAAGGTCCAGGTTTGCGGCGTCATGGCGGGGCCAAGGCTCGACGAAGTGCCCGACAACGCTTTCCGCCTGCCGAGCCGGTTGAACTCCACCTGGGGCGGCAACTACGCCGACATGATTCGCTCGACGCATTTTCTGCGCATCATCGAGAAGGAAAACCTGGTCGAGAACGCGCGCGTGGTCGGCGATTATTTTCTCGAAGCGCTGCGGCGATTGCAAAGCGAGCATTCGATCATGACCGCGGTCCGGGGGCGCGGTCTTTTCATCGCGTTCGATCTGCCCGATCCGAAGAGGCGCGACGAA
>DASQPH010000018.1:0-18827 GCA_035644055.1 Chthoniobacterales bacterium | reverse complement strand
CGACGTGCAATGCGGACAGCGCGTCGCTTTGATCGGGATCGACATCGTGCAGGCGGGGCAATCTTTCGCGACTGGCGCTTCGCCTGGTTTCGGCATCTTCATCCTGTTGAACGCGCGGACCATCAGGAAAATTGCGAACGCGACGATGAGGAAGTTAATGATAAGCGAGATGAAGTTGCCGTAGTTCCAGGTTACCGCGCCGGCTTTGACCGCATCCGCGATGTTCGTGAAGGAATCAGCGCCATCCTTACCGGCTTTGAGGACGACGAACTTATTCGAGAAATCAAGCCCGCCGGTGAGCGCGCTGATCGGCGGCATAATGATGTCTTTGACGAGGGAACTGACGATCCCGCCGAAGGCCGCGCCGATGATCACGCCCACGGCGAGATCGAAAGCGTTTCCCTTAACGGCAAACTCTTTGAATTCCTTGAGCATGCCGCAGCCTAGTTAGGCCGCGACGACATTGACAAGTTTATTGGGGACGACGACGACCTTGCGAATCGTCTGAGAGCCCACTGCGTTCTTCACTTTTTCGTTCGCGAGCGCGGCCGCTTCCAGCTGCTCCTTCGTAGCGTCGAGCGGCATTTTGATGCGATCGCGCACCTTGCCGTTCACCTGAAGCACGATCTCGACTTCGTCTTCGACGAGGAATTTCTTGTCGCAGCTCGGCCAGATTTGCTGAGTGATGTCGCCCGGACTTTTTAGCTGGTTCCAAAGTTCCGAAGTGATGTGCGGTGCAAACGGATTCAGCAGCACGAGAAACGTGCGCATCGCGGAAATCGGGATCACTTCTGTCCCGCGTCGCGGGATGAACGCGTTCACGAAGATCATCATCTGGGAAATGGCGGTGTTGAAGGCGAGCGCTTCGATGTCGTCGGTGACCTTTTTGATCGTAGCGTGTGTGGTCTTTTGCTGCGCCTTCGTCGGTTCGACGTCCTGCAGCGCCGTCGACAATTCCCATTCGCCGGCCTGGTTCTCCGTCATCATCAAGCGCCAGACGCGCGCGAGAAATCGCGAGACGCCTTCCACGCCTTTCATGCTCCACGGTTTCATCTGTTCGAGTGGACCCATGAACATTTCGTAGCAACGGAATGCATCCGCGCCGTAGATCTCGATCACGTCGAGCGGATCGATCACGTTGCCCCAGCGCTTCGACATTTTGCGATTGTCTTCGCCGAGAATCATTCCCTGGTTCACGAGGCGCTGGAACGGCTCCGGTTTCGAAACGTGACCAAGATCGAACAAAACCTTATGCCAAAATCTGGAGTACAATAGATGTAGAACGGCGTGCTCGACGCCGCCAATGTACAAATCGACTCCGCCAGGTTTTGTGAATGACGAATGACGAATGACGAATGACGAAGTGCCAGATGCTTCGGGCTTCGTCATTCCTTCGTCCTTCGTCATTCTTGCTTCGTCATTTGCCACTCCCATCCAGTAACGCTCGGGTTCTTCGCCCACGAATCGCGCGCTGTTCTGCGGGTCACAAAACCGCAAATAGTACCAGCACGACCCTGCCCACTGCGGCATCGTGTTTGTCTCGCGCGTCGCTGTTTCGGAATAGCGAATCCAATCGGTTGCTTTCGCTAACGGCGGTTCGCCCGTTCCGGTCGGCTTGAAATCTTCAAGTGCCGGCGGCTCGAGCGGCAATTCGTTTTCGGAGAGCGATTCGTGCCGGCCGTTTTTCCAGACGATCGGGAACGGTTCGCCCCAGTAACGTTGCCGGGAAAAGAGCCAGTCGCGTAATTTGTAGCGCACATCCGGACGGCCAACCCCGTGCTCTTGCAGCCACGCCAAAATTTTCTTCTTCGCTTCCGGCGTGGGGAGTCCGTCGATGATTGGCGAATTGATCGCGACGCCATCCTCGAGAAAGCCGATCGACTCCTCGGCCGTTTTCCCGGGCGCCTGAACGACCGGCAGAACCGTCATCTCGAACTTGCGCGCGAATTCGAGATCGCGTTCGTCGTGGCCCGGAACTCCCATGACCGCGCCGGTGCCATATCCCATCAGCACATAATCCGCGATCCAGATCGGGATTTTCTCCTGGTTCACCGGATTGATGGCGTGGGCGCCAATGAACACGCCGGTTTTTTCCTTGGCGAGATCGGTCCGCTCGAGATCGGATTTGGCTGCCACTTCGTCGCGATATCGCGCTACGTCCGTTCTGCGATCTTCCGTGGTCAGTCGGTCGACCAACGGATGCTCTGGCGCGAGAACCATGTAATTCGCGCCGTAGATCGTGTCGTGCCGCGTCGTGAAAACGCGGATGCTGTCGGCAATCCCGGCGATTGGGAAATCGATCTCGGCGCCTTCACTGCGACCGATCCAATTTCGTTGCAATAGTTTGATGCCTTGCGGCCAATCGAGATTTTCGAGTTCGTCGGCGAGCCGTTCGGCAAACGCGGTGATGCGTAGTATCCATTGCCGCATTGGGCGGCGCACCACCGGGAATCCGCCCACCTCGCTTTTGCCATCGATAACTTCTTCGTTGGCGAGAACCGTCCCTAACTCAGGACACCAGTTGACCGGCACTTCGGCGACATAAGCGAGCCGAACGCTATCTGGATCAGCGCCGCGATAAGTCGAGATCGGCTCGGCTTTTTTCGTCTCCGGATTGAACCATGAATTGTAGATCTGGAGAAAAATCCACTGGGTCCATTTGTAGTAAGCGGGATCGGTCGTGTTGATCTCGCGTTCCCAATCATAGGAAAAGCCGATCCGTTTCAGTTGCGCTTTGAACTTCGCCACATTTTCGCGCGTGGTGATCGCAGGATGCTGTCCGGTCTTGATCGCGTATTGCTCCGCCGGCAAACCGAACGCGTCCCAGCCCATGGGATGAAGAACGTTGAAACCATTCAGGCGCTTGTAGCGCGCGATGATATCGGTGGCGGTGTAACCTTCCGGATGTCCGACGTGCAAACCCGCGCCGCTCGGATACGGGAACATGTCGAGGACGTAGAACTTCGGTTTGGCGGGATCGAAGTTCGGTTCGCCGGGGTTCGGCGCATGAAAGGTGCGCGCTTCGTCCCAGATGGCCTGCCACTTCGGCTCGAGGCGATCGAACGGATAAGGTTTGCGGCGCTCGTTCATGCGGAAAGAATCAGGAACACAGGAAACCAGGAAGGAAACAAAAATTTTCCTGCGTTCCTCTTTTCCTAATTCATTTTGTCGGATGCGCCACCTTCTGCTCGCCACGCGCAATGCGCACAAGACCCGCGAATTTTCCGAAATTCTCGGACCAGACTTTGCGGTTCGCGATCTTTCGGGAGAACGGGAAGCGCCGGTGATTGAAGAATCCGGCGCGACGTTTGCCGAGAACGCGATCTTGAAGGCGCTCGGAATTTCGAAACGATCTCCCGGCCTGGTCGTCGCGGACGATTCCGGATTGGAAGTCGATGCGCTGAGCGGCGCTCCCGGCGTTTTCTCCGCGCGCTACGCCGGAACGAACGCGATCGACGCTCAGAATATCGCGCGATTGCTCTCCGAACTCGGCGCGCTTTCGGATCGGCCGCCTTTTCTGGCGCGTTTTCGTTGCGTGCTGGCGGTCGCAAATGACGGAAGACTTCTGAACACGGTGGAAGGTTTGATTGAAGGAACGATTGTCGACGGGCCGCGCGGCAATTCAGGATTCGGTTACGATCCGATATTCCAGCCGATCGGGTTCGACCAGACTTTTGGCGAATTGCCGTCGGAAACGAAAAACAAGATCAGCCATCGCGCCACGGCGATTCGGGCCCTGCGATCCGCGCTGTCGTCCGGACTTACTTAGGTTTCGGCGGAGCAGCGGGTGCTGGCGGCGGCACGGTGCCCGGCGCACCCTGAGCCTGTGCGGCTTTGATCTGGTATCCGATTTTTTGGATGCCGACTTTACGAACCCGATCCAGCAACTGAATTACATCGCCATGCAGCGCCTGTTCCTCCGCGCTGATCGAGACTTTGAGGTCGGGATTTTTTTGGTGCAGCTCGTAAAGCCGCGGGAGGACATCGGCGTCATTGATGGGCGTGTTGTCGAAGTAGGTCAGGTTGCCGGCGGTGACACGGACCGCGACAAAATCTTTTGGCTGATCGGGCGGCGGCGGCGCCGCGTCTCTCTTGGGGAGATTAACCAGAATGCCCTTCATGTGGGTCTGGCTGAGGCTCACCATCATAAAGCTCGCCAGGAGAAAGAACATGATGTCGATCAGCGGGATAATCTCGATCCGCGCGTGCTTCTTCGGGATGGGCGATCGCATTCTCATGGTGAATAGCTAATAAGAAGCGCCGGTAAGGGTGAAGGTGATCGGGATTCGGACACGAGGCGCCGTTCCCGGCATGAAGCGCGCGCGACGGAAAGCCGAGGTCGCGGCATTATCCAAAATCGGACTCCCAGTACTCTGGCCCATGCTCGCATCGGTGACGCTTCCATCGGCACCGACTGAGACAACGATCGTGCCGCTGCCCGTGACTTTGGAACGCCGGGCTTCGTACGGATATTCAATCCGCGGCTTGGAAATCATCGCAGCTTTTCCAGTCGGAACAGGACCCTTTGGCGCGTTCGAAACTGGACGCTGGATCGGAGCGACTGGCTTATTGCTCGGTGTCCGCTTGGGTGGCGGAGTCGATTCTTCGCGAAATTCTGGCGGCGCCGTTTCCGGGATCGGTTCCGGCGGCGGCGGTGGCGGTGGTTCCTCTTCGGGTGGCGGAGTCGGCTGCGGCTCCTGCGTTTGTGGTTCGAGGGACAACTCCACCGCTTCGGGCAGCTGACTTAGATCCTGCGGCGGCGGTTCTTTCGGATGGATCGAAGCAATACCGACGGCGGCGAGATGAACAAAGACCGCCCCGGCACAAGCCGATATCACGTGCCATCGCGGAGCGGGTCGATAGAGAAGTGGGCCTGCCATAAATTATTGCGGGCCTCCTGGAATTCCCTGGGTGGCCTCGCTCTTGATTTCGAATGAAAGCTTTACGAAACCCGACGAACGGATCTGGTCGAGCATTCGCGTCACGTTGCCGTGCAAAGCATCACGGTCGGCGCGGATGAATATTTTCGCTTCCGGCGTCGTAGCATAAAGCTGTTTCAGCTTCGGCAAAATGTCTTCCAGGGAGATCCGCGACTTATCGAAGTAGTAATAGCCATCCTTGTCGACGGACAGGCTGACGTAATCTTTTTTCGACTGCGTCGTCCCGGACGACCCGATGGGCAGGTTGACTTTCATGCCCTTCATGGTCGTCTGGGTCAGGCTGACCATCATGAAGCTCGCCAGAAGAAAGAACATGATGTCGATCAACGGAATGATCTCGATCCGCGCCTTCTTGTGTGGAATCGGCGAGGCTACATTCATTGGCGTTCCCCCAGGTTAGATGGACGACTTCGTGGCGGAGGTCGGCGTTTCGCTTGTTATCTGCACCTGACCGGGCCTCGTTTTGTTTTGAGCCTCCAGCATAACTTCAAGGTTCGTGGCTGCGGTCTGCAACTCGAACTCTAAGTTAGACACGCGCGAGGTGAAAAAGTTAAACGGAATCAGAGTGAAAATGGCAATACCAAGACCGCAAGCGGTGGCGATGAGCGCTTTCGCGATACCGCCGGTGACCGCCTGAACGGCGAGCTCTTCGTTGCCGAGGAAGCTGAACGATTCCATCAGACCCACGATCGTTCCCAACAAGCCTAGCAACGGTGCCAGAGTGACCGATGTATCCATGACAACAAGAAACCGGCCGGCGCGCTTAATCTCGATGCCGGCGGCGACCTGCAACGCACCCTGGAGCGAAGCGTGCTGGTGATTCAACCCGTTCCACATCATGCGAAGGACGGGGTCACGCGTGTCGCGGGAAAGACGCGACGCCTCGGCGACATCGCCGACTTCGATCGCCGTGAAGACTTTCTCAATCCGCTTGGGGTCGCGGCGCATCCAGCGGCCAAGCCACCAAAAGATCCGCTCAATTACCACCGTCAGTGCGACCAGGGACAGAAGGAGGATCGGATACATGATCGGGCCGCCCTCATTGAAATTGCGAACGAAAAAATTCTTGTCGAGCTCGCTCTGGGGCTTGGCCGATGGACTTAGTGATCCATTCGGCGACGCCGAGGCCGTCGTTGTAGTAGTCGTAGTGGCCGGCGACATTCCCGGAACAGTCGCGGAGACCATCGGATTTACCGTCGCTCCCGGAGCAGCAGGCGCCGTCGTCGTGCCCGGCGCAGTTGCGGGGCTCATCGCGGTTGCCGGGCTCGTCGCGGGCGCGGGTGCGGTCGTGGTTGTGTTCGCCGGCGCGGTCGCAGGGCTAGTCGCCGGTGCTGGCGCCGTGCCGGGCGGTTTTGGTGGCTGACTGGGCGCCGATGGCGGCTGGCCGAAAGAACTCAATGCGATGGTGACGGAGAAGAGGCTGGCGATTAGCGTTGTTTTCATAGGTTGATTGGAAAGTGAATCCGACCGCTGATTCCATTGGAGTTGGGTATCCTCATAAAGGAATTAAGCGCTAGTCGAGCAAAACTTTCGCGTATGGGTTTTCTTTTCGGAGGAGCCACTAAACTAGTTCGCATCATCCTCCCTCGTGGGATGTAGCTTAGGGTCAGGAAATTGCGCGAGGGAAGCATTATTTTTCTGTGCGCGCGTGCGCGACGCGATTCCGCAACGGCGGCCAATCGCCGATCCGCGCTTCGAGTTCGTCGCCGTCCTTGATCGGGCCGACACCCGACGGCGTTCCGCTCATTATTAGATCGCCCGGCAAAAGCGTGAGCGATCGGCTGGCAAACGACACGATCTCCGCGACGGGATAAATCATCTGGCTGGTGCGCGCCTGCTGTTTTACTTCGCCATTTTGCCGCAGGGTGATTGGGAGATCGCTCACGTCAACGTCCGTGTAAACGAACGGTCCGACCGGCGAATAGGTGTCGAAAGATTTTGCGCGGGCGAATTGCTTCTCCGAACTTTGTAGGTCGCGATCGCTGATGTCTTCGCCGATCGTGTAGCCGAAAACGTGTTCGAGCGCAGTCTCAAAGCTCACGTTTTTCGTCTGCGCCCCGATGACAATGGCTAGCTCGACTTCGAAATCGGTTTTGTGTTCGGGAAACGCGATCTCGATTGTGCCTTCGTGCGGTAGCAGCGAAGTCGGCGCCTTGAACCAGATTAACGGCGTGCCGAGCGGCGTCCGTTTCATCTCCGCAATGTGATCGGCGTAATTGAGGCCGACCGCCATGAGCTTGCTCGGCGCGACCGGAACGTCGATCTGCAAGTCGCGCAATGGAACGATCGCGCCGGTAAAATCCAATCCGAGCCAATACGGCTGCGCGAGGAGATGGACATCGTCGCCCCGAACTTCGCCGTAAACGATTCCGCTGTTTCGCTTGAATCCGCCGAAGGTGCGCATGCGAATTGTGAGTCTCGCGCCGATGTACGATGCGCGTCAAGGAACGGCGGTTTACAAACCGCCGACGAACGTCGATCGGGCTACGACGGTTGACGGCGGTTTACAAACCGCCGCTCCTTGACGCTGAATCTATTTCGGTGTGACAATCACAAAATCGCGCACCGTCTTTTGTTCTGAGATCGAGAACGCGCCGCGTTCGCCGGCGAACCAGAACGCGCTCGACGATCCGCCATCGAGGTTCAGCGCGCGCTGAGTTTTCAATTCCGGCGTCGCGAGGATATCGCCGAGTTGCGCGAGCGTTACCGTCGAGCAAAAGCCAATCGCGGCCCGCTCCGGTCCGATGGTGAGAACGAACGTCCGTCGCGCCGGCCTCGTATCATTCAATCCGGCCACAGCCTTTCCGCCCTCGACGAGAAACGGCCCGCATTGCACCGCAGCGTTAACGTTCTTGCGCGAGGAGTATTCGCCCGATCGCACGAGTTCGACGCGCGTTTTCGTAACGACCAGGACGCCGCTGAGCAATCGCGCCTTACGGAATGGCGCGATCAATTTCCCATCGCTGATCAGCAATCCGACCGGCGCGTTTTGCGGATCGAAATAGCCGCCATTCACCCCAGCGATGCCGCGTTTCCGGCGCAGGACCTCGGCAAGATCGTAATCGCCACCCGGATTATCGACCACACGCAGGGTGGCGTTTTTCATAGAGAAGAGCGCGAGTTCCAGAGTCGCCTCTTCGTTGGAAGCGCTCTCGCTTAAGACAATCCGGCGATGTTCGACACCGGCGACGGAGCTGCCCTCCTTTTCCGACAAGCTGACGCTCCACTCTCCGCGCGAAACGGCGAGCGAAAGAAGAAGAATCGCCGCGGTCAGCGAAAATCTAACCGCCATGCTTTTTCAACATCGCGATGAAACGCGGGTCCTGGCGGACGTGGTCCCAGAGCGGATTCACTTTCAATTGCGCCACCGTCACTTGCGTGGGCCGCGACAGCAACCCGTCCACGATCGGCAGCGCCTTGTCGTAATCGCCGACAATCACATAAATCTCGGCCAGCGTTTGGGTGCAGACTGGCCCGTCGAAAGCGTCCACGCTTTCCGGGAGCAACTCAGTCGCGCGTTTCGCTTCGGCGATCGCGGCCTCCTTTTCGCCGAGCCAGGCCAGGCATTCCGCCAGGCGGCCGTGCCGTTTCGCTTCGTTCGGCGCGTCGGCCAGCCATTTTTCCGCGTGACCTTTCGCTTTCAGGAACGCTTCCCGCGCGCCAGCCCCGTCACCCAGCAACTTTTTCGCGATGCCCATTGCTCCGTATTTTCCCATCAAACCTTCCGGATCCTTCGCGAGCGTTTCGTCCTTCATGCTTTCGGCCGCTTGAGCCGCTTCCGCGTATTTCCGCTGCATCAGGCAGGTTTGCGCGAGGGCGATCGTGAAACGCATTTTTGTTTCGTCGTCCATTGGTCTGGTGTTCAGCAGTTGAATGCCGCGTTCGGCAATCTCGAAGGTCCCTTTCTCCGAGGTCTCCAACTGCGCCTTGATCGACCACAGATTGAAGGCTTCCGGCGCGAGCTTCAGGGCGCGGTCGATGGTCTTATTCGCCGCCGCCCAGTTGCGTTGCATCTGGTAATTCAGGACCAGATTTTGCAGCGGCCAGGTTTCGTTGGGGCTAAGGCTCGCAGCTTTCTCCAGGTTAGCGTTCGATTCTTCCCAGCGGCCTTGGCGCCGCTGGATCGCGCCGGTCGCGAGATAAACCTCCGCCTCGTTCGGCAAACCGTTTTGAGCGAGAGCGAACTCGGCGAGGGCCCGGACGTAATCGCGCTCTCCATAATAGAGAGAGAACCCACGCGCCAGGTGGCCCTCCGGCAAATCGGGCTGCAACTGGAGGGCGCGGTCGGCGAGCGCTCGTGCTTTTTCCCGCCGCTCGGGAGTTGGCTCGTAGGTATGATAAATCCAGCTTTGCAGGCGCGAATAGCCGGCGCAGGCGAGGGCGAAGTTCGGGTCGAGCTGGAGCGCGCGCTCGTAGAGTTGCTCGGCTTGTTTCAGCTTCGGTAAATCCTCCACTTCGCGGTGGAAATTGTGGGCCTGAACGAACGCCAGGTACGCTTCGCCGTTCTCAGTCGGCTTCCGCGTCATCTGCTCCTTCTCGGTCGGGGAAAGTTTCGCGTGCAGTTCGTCTGCGATCTTTTTCGCCAGATCGGTCTGGATCGCGAACACGTCCGTCAGATCGCGATCGTAAACGTCCGACCAGATATGCTCGTCGTTCAGCGCGTTGATGAGCTGGACGTTGACCCGAACACGGTTGCCGGATTTGCGGACGCTCCCTTCGAGCACGGCGGAAACACCGAGCGCCTGCGCGATCTCACGCACATTTTTTTCCTTGCCGCGATAGGGCATCACCGAAGTGCGCGAGATCACCTTCAGGTCGCCGATCTTGGAAAGATTCGTCAGGATGTCGTCCTGAATGCCGTCGGCGAAATACGCGTTCTCTTTATCGTCACTGAAATTTTCGAACGGCAAAACCGCGATCGACTTGTCGATCCGGTGGGCGGAAGCGCGCGGCAAAAGAAAGAAGCCCGCGGCGGCCGAGACGACGATGCCGATTCCGACGAGCGCGACAATATTCCGGCGGCGTCGCTGTCCTGAGGGCAGCGGTTGTGTCGTCTTGATTCCTTCCGGCGTCACTTCGAGCGCCCAGGCCAGGATCAAGGAAATGGGAAAGCCGATGAGCAACAGGAGGATCACCAGGCGCAACGCCCAGTTCGGCAATTCCCAGGCCGGAAAGACAGCGGACGCGAGCTGGATCAATCCGCCCGCGACGACCACGTAGCCTGCCGCTACGCGGTAGACTTTCCGTCGCTTTATTTCTGTAAGAAATCCGGCCATCGTTCGGCGCAAGTTACCAGAGGCGCACGGATTGTGAGACAAGATTTTGCGCGCGGCGTTGCCGCTATTTTCCCGCGCCGTATTTGGCCAGCAACGATTGCAGGCGCGGATCGGAGCGCAATCCATCCCAGACCGGGTCAAGCTTCAACTCCGGAATCGTGATGCCGGCCGGCGTCTGCAACGAGCGCTCGATCAGCGCGAACGCGGTATCGAGATCGCCGCACAACATGTGGATGCGCGCCCGGCTGATCGCGAGAATCGGCCCGTCGAACGCGTCCTTCGATTCCGGCAATAAATCGACGGCGCGTTTTGCTTCCGCTTTCGCTTCGTCGCATCGGCCGAGTCCGGCGTAGATCAAGCCGAGCAAGGCGTGCCGCGGTCCGTCGTCCGGACTTTCCTGCACCGCTTTCTCGGCCTTGTCGCGGGCCTCTTCGTAATTCGTCCGCGCGTTTGCCTCATCGTTCTTCGCTTTGTAAACCGTCGCTTTCAGAAACGCTTTCGAGATCGGTGCGCTCGTTTCGCCGCGCGATTTTTCGGCCGGGCTTCGATCGAGAATGGCAATCAGCTCGTCGAACTTCCGCTCGTACATCTTCAAATTGTAACGAGCGAGCGTGATCGTCCCATTCGGGTCGATGTTCTCCGGCTGCGAGGCCAACAGCGTTTGCATCGGGCGCAGATCGCCTTTGGAATAAAAATCCACCCGCGTCCGCAGCTCGCGAATCGTGAACGTCTCCGGCGCGGCTTTGAGCGCCCGATCGAAAATGCGCGCCGCTGTCGTGTAATCGCGAACGGAGAGATAATTCATTCCCATGTTCTCGAGCAGGATCGGATCGGTCGGATCGAGCGAGACCGCTTTCGCATAGCTCGCGCTCGATTCCTGCCATTTCCCCTGGCGCCGCTGGATCGCCGCCATCGCGCGGAAAATCCCGGGGTCGTTAGGCAAACCCGCGCGCGCGATCGCGAACTCGTTCAGGGCCGCGTTGTAATCGTGGTCGACATAATAATGGACGTAGCCCATCGCGAGATGGCTTTCGGCCAGGTCCGGTTGGAGCCGGAGAGCTGCTTCCGCCGCAGTCCGCGCTTTCTGCGCGCGCGCGGGCAGCGGCTCGATCGCGTAGAACATCCAGCTCTCCACGTGGGAAAGGCGCGCCTGGGCGAGCGCAAAATTTGGGTCGAGCCGAATGGCGCGTTCGTAAAGTTCTTCGACTCGCGCCAGGTCGTCGTGATGCCGGTCGGGCCGGTTAAAAATTTCGTGCGCTTCCTGGTAAAGAAGATAGGCATCGCCGTTCTCCGTCGGTTTGCGAACGATCCGTTGCTCTTCCTCCGGCGCGAGCGTCGCCTTCAACGCGCCCGCGATTTCCCGCGCGAGATCGCTTTGGACCGCAAACATATCGGTGAGCTCGCGATCGTAGATCTGGGCCCAGAGATGACGGTCGTTCGACGCGTCGATGAGCTGGACGTTGATCCGGACCCGTTTCCCTTCGCGGCGCACGCTGCCCTCGAGAACGGTCGCGACATTGAGCGCTTTCCCGATCTCGCGAATATTGTGCGTCTGGCCGCGATACGGCAGCACCGACGTGCGCGAGATCACTTTCAGCGCGCTGATCTTCGCCAGGTTCGTCAGGACATCGTCCTGGATGCCGTCCGCGAAATATTCGTTCGCCGGGTCGTTACTGAAATTCGCGAACGGCAAGACTGCGATCGATTTCTCCAAGTGTCGGGATGAGCTTCGGCTGAGAACGAAGTAACCGACCCCCGCTGAGATCAGCAGACCGACGAGAGCGAGCGCGAAAATGTTCCGGCGCCGGCTCGGTAATGCGGGCGGACATTCCGCTGCCGGTTTGGATTCCGGCTCGAGGTGAATTCCACCGGGACCAACGTCGAGCGCCCACGCCAGAATCAGTGCGATTGGAAATCCGACGAGGACCAGCACGACAACAAACCGCGCCGTCCACATCGGGAGGGTCAAGGCCGGGAGAACCGTGGTGGCGAATTGAATGACGAGCCACCCGACCACGCCGTAGCCCACGGCGACGCGGTACACTTTGCGCCGCTTGAGCTCGCAAAAAAATCCGTAGAGCCGTGAATCTTTGAATGAGTCGCTCAACCCGTTGTTTCCCCGCGACTACTTTACACCGGTGGCAAACACCGTCTGGAAATGTGGGCTCTGCTTTTCGCGCGAAACGACTGTGACTTCGATGTTCTTGAACCCGGCGGCTTCGAGAAATTGATGAAGCTGGACTTCGCTGAAGCCAAGCCAGTGATCGGCGTAAAGCTCGCGGGCACGTTCGAAACGGTGGCTGAGCAGATCGAGAATCACGATCCGGCCGCCTTTGCGCAGGATGCGATGCGCGCTCGCGATGGCGCGCTCCGGATGAATGGCGTGATGCAATGCCTGGCTGAGAACGGCGAGGTCGACCGAGCCTTTCGCGATCGGCGGGTCTTCGATGTCGCCGAGACGGTACTCCAGGTTGGCGAAGCCGTGCTTCTTCGCGAGCTGCGCGCCGAACTCGACCATCTTCGGCGAATTATCAATCGCAATGACTTTGTGTGCCGTCTTTGCCAGCAACTGCGAGAGCGTTCCTTCGCCCGCGCCCAGATCGGCGACGGTCAGTTTGGGCAAGAGTGTAATCAAGGTGTGGGCGAGCGCCTGCCACGATCGGCCCGGGACGTAACTGCGGCCGAATTTTCCGGCCAGTTCGTCGAAGTATTCGCGCGCTTTGTCGCGGCGTTTTCTTAGAGCGAGTTGGAGCGCGGTGCGGTCGCGTTGCGTTTCCGGCATTTCTCGCGCGAGGACGCGGATCAGCTCGCTCACTTTCGCGCGGGCCGCGTTCCGTTCCTGTTTCGCGGTCAAACCGTAGTAAACATTTTTCCCCGAACGCCGGTCTTCGACGACGCCGGCGCGTTTCAACTGCGCGAGATGACTCGAAATGCGCGACTGGCCCATGCCGAGAATTTTCTGGAGCTCGGCCACGGAAAGCTCGTCTTCCTCGAGGAGAAGAAGGAGCCGGAGCCGGGTCGGATCGGCCAGGAGCTTGAGAAAATTTATGGTTGACGCCATCGGGTAGCCCTACGATATATCGACGCATCATGATTGGTCAATATGTTGGCTGATCGTGATGCGTTGAAGCGTTGAAGAGTTAAAGCGATTTTCGTCTTTCAACGCTGAAACGCTTCAACCCTTTATCGCTTCAACGATTCACAACATGCTTCGACGTTTCATTTTTGCTTCCGAATCCGTGGGCGAAGGCCATCCGGATAAAGTTTGCGACACCATTTCCGACGCCGTCCTCGACGCCTGTCTCCGGCAGGACCGCCGCAGCCGCGTGGCCTGCGAAACCTACGCCAAGAGCAACGTCGTCGTGGTCGGCGGCGAAATCACGGTGCCGAATCTGCCGAAGAACAAGCACCTCGAAGACGTGATCCCGATCAACCAGATCGTGCGCGAGACCGTGCGCGAGATCGGTTATGTCCACGATGACGACGTCTTTCACGCCAGGAAAATTTTCGTGAACACGGTCATCACCGATCAGTCCGGCGATATTTCGCAGGGGGTTGACGCAAAGAAAGCGAAGGGGAAAAAAACAGCGGAACAAGGCGCGGGCGACCAGGGACTGATGTTCGGTTTCGCGTGTGACGATACGCCGGAACTGATGCCGGCGCCGATCATGTTCGCGCATCGACTTGGCCGCGAGCTGACGCGAATTCGCAAGAGCGGCAAAGCCGAATGGCTGCGCCCGGATGCGAAATCGCAGGTCTCCGTGATTTACGAAAACGGAAAGCCGGTCGGAATTTCCAACGTCGTCATCTCGACGCAGCACACTGAGGACGTCGCTCACAAGGAGATCGAAAAATTCTGCATCGAGAAAATCATTCGCAAAGTCCTGCCCAAATCGATGCTCAACGGCACGACGCAATTCCTCATCAATCCGACTGGCCGTTTCGTGATCGGCGGTCCGCAGGGCGATACCGGTTTGACCGGCCGCAAGATCATCGTCGACAGCTACGGCGGCTGGGGCCGGCACGGCGGCGGTGCGTTTTCCGGAAAGGACCCGAGCAAAGTCGATCGCAGTGCCGCTTACATGGGCCGCTGGGTCGCGAAGAATGTGGTCGCGGCCGGGCTCGCGACTCGTTGCGAAATTCAATTCGCCTACGCGATCGGTTATCCCGATCCGGTCAGCATGGCCATCAACACATTTGGGACGAATACCGTTGCCGAGGAAGCCATCGAGCGCGCCATTAATCGCACCTTCTCCTTCAAACCGGCCGAGATCATTAAGCAGCTCGATCTGCTCCGCCCGATTTACTCCAAGACCACTAACTACGGCCACTTCGGCAAAGACGACCCGGACATTACCTGGGAGAAAACCGATAAAGCGGCCGCGCTGAAAAAAGCCGCGAGATAGGTTTCAGGATTCAGAGTTCAGGTTTCAGATATGGCCTTTCAATCATTCGAAGATTTGGAAGTGTGGCAACGCGGATGCCGGCTGGCAGTCGACGTTTTCAAAGCATTTGCGAGCTGCCGAAATTTCACGATGCAAGACCAAGTGCAACGAGCCTCGCTTTCGGTGCCCTCAAACGTCGCGGAGGGTTACGAGCGCAACAGTAACAAGGAATTTGTGCGCTTTCTGAATATTGCGAAAGGATCGTGCGGTGAACTTCGCACGCAGCTTTACATTTCGCGGAAGCTCGATTTTCTGAAAAAAGCTGACTTCGACCACCTCATCGGCGAATCGAAGGAAATTTCCGCGATGCTCCACGGGCTTTCCCGCGCTGTGTCAAAACGCATTCCCGCCAAACCGAGCGCGCGTCCGAAATCTGAACCCTGAATCCCGAACCCTGAACTCTCTTCAAATTATGAGCACGCAAACATCCACCAAACAAATCGCGAAACAAGACTTCAAAGTCCGAGATCTCGGTCTCGCGGACTGGGGACGAAAAGAAATTTTCATCGCGGAAAAGGAAATGCCGGGATTGATGGCGATCCGCGAGAAGTACGCGCCGAGCAAGCCGCTTCAAGGCGTGCGCGTGACCGGTTCCTTGCACATGACGATCCAGACGGCGGTGCTGATTGAGACGCTCGTCGCGCTCGGCGCGCAAGTGCGCTGGGCGAGCTGCAATATTTTTTCGACGCAGGATCACGCCGCGGCGGCGATCGCGAAAGCGGGCGTGCCGGTCTTCGCGTGGAAGGGCGAGACGCTCGAGGAATATTGGTGGTGCACGAACCAGGCGATCTCGTTCCCCGACGGGAAAGGTCCGCAGTTGGTGGTTGATGACGGCGGCGACGTGACCCTCTTCATTCACAAAGGTTACGAGCTTGAAGAAGGCGGCGCCTGGGCGAAGTCGAAGTCGGCCAGCAAAGAAGAGCAGGTCATCAAGGATCTGTTGCTCGAAGTGCAGCGCGAGAATCCGTATCGCTGGCATGAGCTGGTGAAGGATTGGCGCGGCGTGTCGGAGGAGACAACGACCGGCGTGCATCGCCTTTACAAGATGCAGCAGAACAACCAGCTGCTTGTTCCGGCGATTAACGTCAACGATTCAGTCACCAAATCGAAGTTCGACAATCTCTACGGCTGCCGGCATTCGCTCGTGGACGGATTGAACCGCGCCCTCGACGTGATGATCGCGGGCAAGGTCGCGGTCATCTGCGGTTACGGCGACGTCGGCAAAGGCTGCGCGCAATCACTCCGCGGCCAGGGCGCGCGAGTCGTGATCACCGAGATCGATCCGATCAACGCGCTTCAGGCGGCGATGGAAGGTTACGAAGTGACGACCATCGAAGACACGCTCGGTCGCGGCGATATTTATGTCAGCACGACCGGTAACGTGGACATCATCACGCTCGAGCACATGGAGCGGATGAAAGACCAGGCGATCGTTTGCAACATCGGGCATTTTGACAACGAGATTCAGGTCGAGCCGCTCAACGAGCGCAAGGACGTGAGGCGGACGAACATCAAGCCGCAGGTGGACAAGTACACGTTCCCGGATGGCCACGAGATTTTCATGCTGGCGGAAGGCCGGCTTGTGAACCTCGGTTGCGCTACGGGCCATCCGAGCTTCGTGATGTCGAACTCGTTCTCGAACCAGGTCCTGGCGCAGCTCGATCTGTGGAAGAATCGCGACACCTACAAGGTCGGTGTCTACGTTCTTTCAAAACAGCTCGACGAAGAAGTTGCGCGGCTCCATCTCCAGAAGATCGGCGTGAAGTTGACCAGGCTCTCGCAGAAGCAGGCCGATTATCTCGGCGTGCCGATCGAAGGACCATACAAGTCCGAGCATTACCGCTACTAGGCGGGCACTCCTCTCGTAGGATACCGGCGTAGTCGCGGCTAGTACTTTAGAACGCTTTGTGTTCTAAAAGTGTTCCTAACTGTTCTCAAACTGTTTCATTCGATTCGGTCGAAGAAAGGCGGTTAAATCGCCACCGCATGAAAATCCTGTTCCCTCTCGCGTTGGTCGTTTTTGCTGGGGTACCCTTTACTCAAGCGTCGCCCGCCACCCCGCCGGCGACACCGCCTTCCCTGGAAGTGACTGCGACGAATGGCGCGGACCGGGAGGTTCACCGGACCAGCTTTAATGGCGTTGTGCCCCTGGTGCGGGTACGACAGAATCAAACCGTTCCGATTACGCTTCAGTTCCCGAGTGACAAAGCAGGAACACCTGTGGCAGCCACACCGCTCGACGGCGGCGGGGTCAATCGCGACGACCTCGTGGTCCTGCCGACCGGCAAGGTGATTTTCACATTCAGACCGGGAGGAATGCCGGGTCGCTACCGGTTGCTAGTCCAGACGCCCATCGGGCAGCATCTCTTGGAGTTCTATGTCGTAGACCCCAGCAATCCCGGCGGCCCATCACGCTGATTCTCGCACTGATGAACATCTTGAAGAGACATTTCTGTGTAATCTGGGTCGGTTTCGTTATGGGCGCGCAGTCCCTGTTTGCGCAGGCCGGTAACGATAATCCGGGCGGCGTCACGAACGATTACAATGGCAGTAGCACGGTGGCGGGCCGGTATGATCCCTATACGGGAAACGCGAGCCGGGCGATCGACGACATTGTCGTGACCGGCGGCATCGGGGCCTATCCGCATAAGCTCACTCGGACGCTTAGTACGCGAGGCGGCCGCGGTGGCAATCAATTTGGAGAGGGCGGCGGCTGGACCCACAACTACTCTTCGGGATTGACGATTTTCCCGTCGAACGAAAATGACGGCGAGGACGGCTGGTATTCCGGCCAGCCGGCTGGGCAAATCACCTATCCCGGGGGCGCACATTTTGATCTCCCATATAGCGACGGCCCGCCGTGGCGCATTAGCGGCGCCAACGGACGGCTGGGGTGCGACGACATCCTGGCTGACCTGGGGAGCGGCTACTACGAACTGCGCCAGTGCGACGGCGGGAAAGTCCTTTTCGAACCCGCTCCAACGCCAACCTCGTACCAGGCGTACGCCATCATCGATCCGTTCGGGCAAACTACCACCCTGGCCTACGATGCGAATGGCCGGCTTTGGAAAGTGACCGAGCCGGGTGGGCGTTATCTGGAATTCTTTTATCAAACCTTCTCCTACTGGACCCAGACCAATCCACCAATGCTGGCGTCTGAAGATGTGATTTTAATGGTCCAGGCGAACGACGGCCGCGGCAATGTCATGGAAACTGTGACCTACGAATACGAGTCGGTCTGGATTAGCAGTGGAGGGTTGAGCGCCAAGATGTACAATCTGAAAACTGTTCGCTACGACGATCTCAGTCAGGCGTCCTACACCTACGCGCCTGCCAACACGAATTGGACCGGCAACAGTGTTTCTCACGAAACTGCCTGGATTGTCCAAACCTGCGACGATCCCCGTTACGCGGGACCGATGAAACAGATCCAGTACGAATATGTCCAGCGGAGCGAGGCGTCACCGGATTTTGTGGGCCGCGGCCAGCTAAAGGCAGAGAAGAATCTCTACGGTCAAATCGTTTCCCGCACAACCTTTCCGACGTCAATCAACGATCCGGCAAGGCTCCAGCGCACTGAAACTCGCGGGGATGGGCGCACCCGGTCGTTCAATTATCCGATCACCGCGAGTCCCACGGAGTTTTCTTTTACCTGGACCGACTTCCAGAATCACACCTCTGGTTACATGGGGGCGAGCATTATCGACCCCCGTGGAAATGCGACTACCTACGAACGAGAGCCTGTTCTCGGAGCGGTGAGAAAAGTCATCCGACCGCCGACTTATCCCGGAGAGAACGCCACGGTTGAATTTGCCTACACCGATCCGAGCAACCCGTATTTCCACTCCGGCGAGAAAGACGAGAATGACCACTGGACCTATTACGACCGCGACGATCATAACCGGGTCTGGCAGATACGCTACCCGGACGGCAGCACCGAAGAGTTTACCTATAATAATTTCGGGCAGGTTGTTACCCACAAGCTTAGAAGCGGCGGCACGGAAACGTTCACCTACGACACCCGCGGGCTGAAACAAACGTCCTATCCGCCGGCGACAGAGAGCGACCCCGACCCTTGGAACCATCCGACCCGTTACTATTACTATCAAAGCGGGCCGAACACCGACCGGCTCCAGGTGGTGACAGACCCGCGTGGTAACTCGACC
>DASQPH010000017.1:0-7777 GCA_035644055.1 Chthoniobacterales bacterium | reverse complement strand
CGCCCCATCGAGATGAGAGCTCCAATAGGGTACGATTCCATCGGAGCTATTCGGCGTATCGCCTCGTCCACGATCTCCCATGATCGAATGATAAGGAACTCCAGGCGCGATCGGCAGCTTGTTCACTGCTTCCACAAATCGATCGTGAGGCTCAAGGGTGTCGACACTGTTTGGCATTCGGTTCAATGATCGGGCTGCCGGATCGGCGACCAGAAGCGGTTTGGTTGAAGCGTAAATCGAGGTGAAGACCTGGGGGGTCCTGACTAGCCCCGCGCCGATGCGGCCGATCCAACCCGAAGCGAATTTGCTGCCACGATGCGGCGTCGAGATGAATATTGCGCTTTCAACCTCCGGGCGATGATTAAACACCAGAGCCGCTTCGACGAACTTGCGCGTGTCGCTCGCGAGTGGCGTTTTGGCTGGCGGTGTCGAAAAATAATTGCGCCAAATTTTGTCGCCGGCGTCGGTGATCATTAACCGGCAAATCATTCCGCCCATGCTGTGACCGATTAAGACGACTCGTTTGTGGTTGGGGAAGGCGCGCTTCACTCCGTCGAGCTCGCGCCGGAATAGTGCAGCCGAGTACGGGTAGGGATAACCGCTCGGATAGCTGAAGAACCAAAACTGATAATGTTCTCGTATCTTCGGCTCATTGCGGAGGGTGTCGATCATCGGCGCCCAACTCGCGCCTGTTTCCTGCAAGCCGTGAACGAAAATCACCGGCGTCCGTGCTGGATCGTACTGCTGCAGCTGACACAACCGTGCGGTGTCCGCATACTTTTGCGGATTCAGTACGCGTGACAATCCGAGCCGCTCCGGCCGCTCTCGCGCGATCAACATTGCTGTCGGCGCACTGAAGTCGACAGCCAGCGGGAAAGTGTGTTTGTTCAATGCGATTCGCTCCGACTTCATCGGATCGACAAATTCGAGTTCCGCTTTTCGGCCCGAGAAGTGGATGGCCGCCGTCACCGGTGCATAAACTCGCGGCAGCCGGTACTGCTGACGAAACCCCGGATTTTCTGAACGAGCGACTGCAACCAACGGCGCGCCAATTCCGTTAACGGAAGAGCGCGTCTTGAAAAATGGCCCGCTGATCTTCAAACTGTCGGTTGGAAACAAATCGTAGCGGCTGGGATCGTGTTCCGGATCAACCGGCTTTGGTGTCGTGAGAGTGTAAGTCGTATGATCGCCGACGATGTCGATCTTGCGCCGCCAGGGTTGAATCTTGGCGCGTTCAATATTTTCAACTGCTCGCGCAACGGAAAAATTGTAGATGCTTTGTGCCGGCAAGTCGCTCGGCCGCTGTTCGAGCACGCTGAGTGATAAATTCGCGGCCAAGAGATCGTGGCCCAGTGCGATCAACGGCTGTTCGCGTTCCGCTGCGGTCAACTTTTGGGTCGCGACTGCAAGTTTTTCATCGCTCGCGGCGATCGTTGGAACGTGCGGCTCTGTCGTTTTCACCGTCGCCAGATGCGCACATCCGCAGAGTATTAATCCACTGAACGCAAAGATCGACCGTTTCATCTTGCGTTCGCCGATTCGATTCGAGCGCGCTCGGGCCAGATGTATCGGAAGACGAATCCCGTGACGACGAGACCGAAGAGAATTCCAACCACACGATTGCGGACGTTATCGAGATCGGTATCGGGCGCGTATCCCTGAAAGACGCTGTAGAAGAATGCGAATGCGAGTTGCAGCCCGGCATAACTGATTCGTTCGCTGCCGGCCGCGACCCAACCGGCGATGGCAGCGGCGCAAGCCACGAGCACCACCAGCGACGCGATCGTTTCCATGTGCGGCATCAGAAATACGATCGAGAAAAGCGCGAGCGCTCCGCCTATCACGCAACCGACGAATCGCAGAGTTCCTTTGTAGAGCGTCGCCTCAGTGCTCTCGAGCGCGATGAAGGTGCAGGTAATGAACGCCGTATGGATTCCCGTCCAATTGATCGCCTCGTAAACGATGTAGCAGAACATCGCGGCGAAAGTGACTTTGAGTGCGAAATGCACGTGCGCCGGATTAGTGAACGCGTCTGGCACAAAGAGGCCACGCCCGCGCGAGCCGGGCTTCGGTTTCGGCGGATGTTCTGCGGTCGGCGGCGTGTCCGGTAAAAACAACAAGTTCAGCACGAGGGTGAGCGCGATGGAGTAGACCAGTGCCACCCATAGCCAAAGAAGTCCGCGGACTACTAGTTCAGGGGAGGGAATCTCTTCGCCAACCGATTGCGAGACGGCGATGACAAAGCCGAGAAGGAATCCAAGCGGCCCCATCACGGAAATGCGGGACAACCACATTCCGAGAAAGAGCGCGATTGCCATTCCGGGAATCCGCAGTTCCGGATGACCATACGTGAATTTATAAAGCAGGAGGGTGACGCCTATGCCGATGGTCAGCATAAGAACTCCACCGACGGCCGTATTTTTCGTGAGCAGCTTCGTCTCCTTCGAGGCGAAGAAAACCATGTAGGCGCTGGTAGCCAGCTGCGGCACTTGGAGCGTCATCGAAATGATGACGCACAAAACCGCGCCCGCGATGATGATGGCCGTTCGGATTCCGCGCGCGCGCGTCGGCGCCAGCTCATGTCGTAACCAGCCAAACCAATCGGAATCGAGCGGGCGTGCCTCGAGAAATGTCGCGCTCATGAAATTATTTCGGCGGCGGACCTTTGATGATCGCGACCGCGGACGCGCCCATCCGGAAAAGGTCTGGATCGGGATTCTCGACTTCGATGCGCACCGGGAATCGTTGCGCTACGCGAACCCAGTTTAGTTCGCGCTTCACGTAAGGCACACCGGCGGGCGGCAAATCGATCTCGCCTTCGGGCTTCACCGCCCATCCGATTCCCTGCACTTTTCCGCGAAAGCGCTGGCTAGGCGCGGACGAGAGGTAAACGATCGCTTCGCTGCCCGGAGCCATATATCGAATTTCCGCTTCGCGAAAATTTGCGACGACGTACCATTTGCTCGTATCGAGGAACGAGAAGACGGGAAGCCCGGCCGTAACATGAGCGCCGGCCGAAATGTTGAGATTGATGACTCGTCCGGAAAAAGGCGCGATGACCTTGCAGTAGGAAAGATGGAGTTCCTCGAGGTTAATGGCCGCCACCGCGCCTTCGCGCTGAGCTCGTAGGGTTGTCTCTGCAGTTCGGGCTTTATCGACGATGTCGGCGGTCGTGAAGCCATGGGGCAGGAGTGGTTCCAGGCGCCGCAAGGTGTCATGGGCTTGTGCAATCTGGTGATCCAGAGCGGCCAACTCAGCTTTGGCCTTTTCCAGGATGAGCCTGTAATCCTCCGGGTCGATTTCGAAAAGCACGTCGCCTTCCTTGACCGCCTGGTTATCCTGCACCTTCAGCTTGAGGATTTGACCGCTCACGCGCGGCGCGATGCCCACCACATTGGCGCGCGCAGTCGCATCATCCGTGCGCGGATGCCGCTCGACGACTCCCCAGACGTAGAGAGTGATCACCACCGCGCTGGCGACGATGATCAGACAGACAATCCTGCGAATGAACTTGTGGTGCAAGGTGCGAGCCGCACTGGCATCGGCCTGGCGGTTGATGTCGGTCTTCGCCGAGGTCGCGACGCTCTCTTCGTTTGAAGGTGTGGCGGCTTGATGCATGTCAGTTCTGGTAGAACAGAATCCAGGTTGCGAATGTGAAGATGATCATCAGAGATGAATAGATGAGCGGCGCCGGGCCAAGGTACGGATCCAGGTTGCCCGCCTGGACAATCCAATGCGCAATGAGGGTCAGCGCCAGACCGCTCAAGATACAAACCATCCAAGCCGGAAAATAGGAGCCGAGAACGTCGACCGTTAACGAATGGTGACTCACCAGGCGCGACGCGCCGAAAAAGAGGACGAGCAGCACGAGCCCACCGGCGATAATTTTCGCAACTGCAGTTTTCATCGTTCCAATGATCTGACGACCCCAGGTCGCAGGGGCCGGACCGATGGCCGCGCCAGGTCGCCGGTGCTCAAGGCGAGCGCAGCCGCGCTGGTAAAAATCGCGGACTGCGTGTCGTGGCTCACACTTCGCGCAGACGACAGGTTTCGCTGTGCATTAACGATCTCGGGATAAGTGCCGAGCCCGCTTTTGTACGATTCGAGGACCGCGTCGAACGCATTTTGCGATGCCGTGACCAGCTTCGCGGCGGAATCCTGTTTGCGGAGCGCGGTCTTGAAATCGGTGTACGCTTTCCAAACGTCGCGCACTGCGGAGTCGCGCGCGCCGGCGAGCTCGCTCTCGGCGCCGCGCAATTCGGCCTCGGCCATTTCCATTTTGTGACGGCGACCGAAACCATCAAAGATCGGCACGTTGACGGTGAGGAAGGCACCGAAGGTTGGCTTGCGATCGCCGAAATACTTCGAGCCGGCGATGCTCACATCCAACTCGGTCTCGCTCACATGCGCGTCGATGGCGACTTTCGGATAATACTCCGCGCGCACTCGTCGAATTTCGCTCTCCTTCGCATGCATGTTTGCGAGCTTTGCCACCAGGTCGGGGCGCTGCGACAGTGCTCGCGCGATCAGTTCATCGACCGAGCCGTTCGTTTGCCCCGAGGTCGATCGTTGTCCAAGGTCGGCCACGTTCAGCGGCACGGTTGGCAACACTCCAATGCTCTCGACTAACGCCACCCGCGCGTCACTCTCCAGGCCGGTGCCTGCTTCAACCTCGAATGCGGATTGCGCGCTCTGCTGCTGCGCCTGGAGAAGCTCGGGATTGGTCGCGAGCCCATTGTCAACGCGCGCCTGCACTGCTTGCTCGACTATTTGCGCAGCTTCCAGCGCACTCCGCGCCACGAGGACTTTTTGGCGAGCGGTTCCGAGTTGATAAAAACGCTCGGTTACCTGGAAAACAATTTTCTGATGCGTCGCATTGAACCCCACGTTGGCAATCATGAGTCGTTCCCGGGCCGACGCGACGACCGCGCTTCGTTCGCCGAAATCGAGCAACAACCATTTCGCGCTCAACTCTGCGCGATAAACCTGAGCCTCTGTTACAAGCGAACCGCCACCGGTAACGGATACGGCGCCGAGACTCGGGAGTTTCTTTGGATCCAGCGCCAAAGTGGGGAACGGAATGAATGCGCGATCATAACCTGCAGCGGCAGACGCGACGAGGAATGGATAGTAGGCGCTTTCACTCAGCCCGACCGCACCTGCCGCATGTCGCGCGCGTTCCCAGGCGACCCGGGTTTCAGGGTTGCTGCGCTCGGCGATGTCGATCAACTCGGCGAGGTTATAGACTTTTCGGGGATTAATCGATACTCGCGAGGATTCTTCACCATTTTTGAAACGTTTTCCGGCTAACTCACTTTCATAATTTGACAGGTTTGGCGGCGACCAAGTCCGATCAGCGCTTGGCGGAGGATCATTCCGCGCACTCGCAACGGCGATTGCCAGGAGAAACTGCAGAGTTATGAGTCTCATGGACATAGTTCATACCTCCTAGGCTGCTGTTGGAAGAAGATTTGAGGAAGTCGCGAACGGGTCCGGCATCCACCTATCCTTTCGTTGTTCCACCGAAAGCCGTTCGTCTTCAGCATTGAGTTTTTCGATCAGCGACGCGACATGCACCTCGATGATTTGATGACATGCTGCCAACTCTCGCTCGCGAGCCTGAACGCCGCGGCGAGCCACAGCTTCCAAGTCATCTATATTATATAGAGCTACAGGCTTGAGGCCGCGCACGGCCGGATCGATGTTGCGCGGCACAGCCAGGTCGATGAGCAACAGTGGTCGATTACGCCGGGCCTTCATTAAATTGTCCACGTCGTCGCGACTCAGTAACATCTCCGAGCTGCTCGTCGCCGCGATGACGGCATCGACCTCGCGCATTTCTAAAAGCGCATTACCGAAGCAGACCGCTTCGCCGCCACAGCGCGTGGCTAAATCGAGCGCGCGATCGAACGAACGATTGGAAATGAAAATCGAATTCGCGCCCTTTTTTACCAGAAGTCGAACGCAGGATTCCGCCATCTCGCCCGCGCCGAGGACCATGATCGATTGCTGCGACAGATCGCTCTTCTCGATCAATTCCACTGCCGTGCCTTTGACTGAAACTGTCCCGCGGCCGATCCCGGTCCGTGTCCGAATTTCCTTTGTCGCCTGAAACGCCTTTTGAAACAGACGATTCAAGACGCGGCCGGTCAGTCCGGCATTACGAGCGATCTCGTAGGCGTTTTTGATTTGACCGGTGATTTCAGTTTCACCGAGCACCATCGAATCCAAGCCGGCCGTGACTCTAAATAAATGACGCGCGGCCTCGGCGTCCTGATGAACGTAGTTATATGGATCTAAATCGACCGGCTCACAGGACAGGAGTCGCAGAGCCGATTTAATGCGATCGATCGACTGTCGCGTCGTTCCGTAAATTTCGACGCGATTGCAGGTTGAAAGCAGGACTACCTCCTCGAAATGGCTAGACCACCTCAGATAGAGCGCAAGATCGACAAGTTCGTTGCGCTGCACCGCCAGTTGCTCGCGAACTTCCACCGGCGCGGTTTTGTGGCTGACTCCGGCGGCAAAAAGTTTCATGTCACTTAGTCAAAGTGGCTTCGAGTTGCACGGGCTGAGTTCCCAAATTTGGCGTGGCTACCGGGGCCGCCGCTGTTTGTGCCGGTTCAGATTGCTGATAATTCACGATCAACCGCGAACCGCGTTGCCCGGTCAGGAATAACCAGCCCCATTGCAGGAAGACGCTGATCTTCTGACTGAGCTGAGCAAGGAAGGTGATGTGAATGAAGGCCCAGGCGAGCCACGCCAGAAGGCCATGGATTTGCACTTTGCCGCTTTGCAGGACGCCATACCCTTTGCCGACGACGGCCATGGTGCCTTTGTCGAAATAGCGAAACGGCTTTGGCGCCTTCTTGCCGGCAAGCTGGCGGCTAACCAGTTTGCCAGCGTAGTGTCCTTGTTGCATTGCAACCTGAGCAACTCCTGCCAGCGGTTTCCCGTCCTGATCGAGCGAGGCCGTATCACCGATCACGAAAATTTCCGGATAATTTGGAACTCGAAGATCGGGTTGGATACGAACGCGACCAGCGCGATCGGTCTCCACCCCTAACCATTTTCCGGCTGGGGAAGGCGTAACCCCGGCCGTCCAGATCACGGTCTTGCTTGCAATTCGCTCACCCGCGACAATGACTCCTTCGCTGTCGATCTTTTCAACGGCGTGGCCCAGGTGGATCTCGACGCCGAGTTTTTGGAGATGGAACTCCGCTGCCTCAGAGAGACTCGGCGCAAAAGTCCCAAGAACTTTTCGAGACGCGTCAATCAACACGATTCGTGCTGAAGTCGGATCGATCCGGCGGAATTCGGAACGTAAGGACGTTCGAACGAAAATAGCCAGCGCCGCCGCCATCTCGACGCCAGTCGGTCCGGCCCCGACCAAAACGAACGTCAACAAATCGCGGTGCAGCTCGACATCTTCTTCCGCCTCGGCCTGCTCAAAGGCGCTCAGGATCTTGTTCCGAATACCGACGGCATCGGCCACGCTTTTCAATCCCGGAGCAAACCTTTCAAATTCGTTGTGCCCGAAGTAACTATGTCGCGCTCCGGTGGCGAGAATGAGGTAGTCGTAACGCACCGGCACATTCCCGCGATCTGCATCGTTAACAAAAACGCAGCGTTGCGCTTTATCCACGCCGGTAACCTCGCCCATGATCACCGTTGTATTTTTATGTCTTCGCAACACTTCGCGGATTGGCGAACTCATTTGCGACGGCGCCAGGACTGAGGTCGCTACCTGGTAAAGAAGCGGCTGAAAAACATGATG
>DASQPH010000016.1:0-9393 GCA_035644055.1 Chthoniobacterales bacterium | reverse complement strand
ATGTTCGGCCGGAATGCCGGCGCCATTGTCCTTCACGCAGACCTCGGCGGCCGCGTCGTGGTTCGCGATTGAAATTTCAATCGATCCGCCAGGGGGCGTGTGGTGCGCCGCGTTTTCCACCAGGTTGTTTACCGCGCGGCTGAAAAGCATTTCGTCGGCCACGAACGTCGCCTCACCCTCGCAGCGAATCGTGAGGTGCTGTTCCTCGGCGATCAATTCGTGGAACGCCGCGATTTTCTCGATCGCGGCGCGGCCATTGAAGGAACTCTGTTGGAGATGGTCTTCGGCTGCTTCGGTCCGCGCCAGGAAAAGCAGATTGTCGACGATGTGGCCGAGGTGCTGGCACTCGGCGATCGTCGATTCAATCACTTCGCGATATTCTTCGGTGGAGCGCGACCGCGTCAGAGCGACTTCCGCCTCGCCGCGAATGTTTCCAATGGGGGTGCGGAGCTCATGCGCGATGTCGGCCGAGAATTGCGACAGCCTGCCGAACGAATCTTCCAGTCGCGCCAGCATATCGTCGAAGGCGACCGCGAGCGGTTGAAGTTCCCGCGGCCAGCCGACGGCGGTGGCGCGCTCATGCAGTTGCTTTGCCCCAACACGTTTCAGTGCGCGCGTCATATCGCCCAGCGGGCGCAGGCCGCGCTTCGTGACGCTCCAAGCAATGATCGCAGATGCCGCGACGGCGAGTGCGAGCACCGCAGCCAGCAGCATTGCGAATTGTTTCATGAATCGCTCGTCGGCCGTCCGATCCTGCGCGACCTGGATCGTGAAACGATCGGTCGCCGTTTGGTGTTCGCTCGCGATGAGCGAAAACAACCGGCCTTCGCTGTGGAAGTCTTTCGGCTTTTTCGCGTCGGCAAAAACGGATGTCGGCAAGAGCGCGGTCATTCCGGGCGTCTCCGCGGTGACGCGTTTGGTTGAGTCGAGAATGCGGACCCAATAGGCAGCACGTTCGCCGGCGCGGACGCTTTTCAATTCCTCGGTGACGACATTGAATCCGCCGGGCGCGCTCAAGTCGGCCCGGACCGCGGCGACCTTGTCGGCCAGGACTTCGTTGTCTTCCTCGAAGGCGTGCTGGACCACGATCCAGTAAAGCGCGCCGAGCCCGCACGAGAGAAGGAATGCCGCTGCGAGCGTGAAGAGCAGGACGAGCTGCGACGCGATCGAGCGCGGTTCAGCCGGCTTTGAGGACATAGCCCGCGCCGCGCACAGTGTGGATGAGTTTCGGCTGGAACGGATCGTCCACCTTGGCGCGCAAGCGCCGCACCATCACGTCCACCACGTTCGTGTTCGTGGCGAAATTAATGTCCCAGACGTGGCTCGCAATTTCCGCGCGCGAAACCACCTGGCCGGCCGAACGCACGAGATGGGTCAGGAGCAGAAATTCCTTCGCGGTGAGATTGAGCGGTGTGCCGGCGCGGGTGGCCTTGTGCCGGCGCGTATCGATTTCCAGGTCGCGGATGCGCAACATTTCCTGGCGATGATTCGGCGCGCGTCGCAGCAGGGAATGCACCCGCGCCATGAGCTCGGAAAACGCGAAGGGTTTCACGAGGTAATCGTCCGCGCCCAGTTCCAGGCCTTTCACGCGATCGCGGACGCTATCGCGCGCGGTCAGAAAAAGAATCGGCGTCCGCATCCCGCTCTTCCGCAATTCGGTCACGACCGCCCAGCCGTCTTTGTTCGGCAACATTACGTCGACGATGAGGAGGTCGAACTTTTTCGTGCGCGCCAAATCGAGACCGCTCTCGCCATCGTGCGCGATCTCGACCGTCAGTCCATCCTCGCGCAGGCCTTTCGCTAAAAAGCCGGCCGTCTTTTTCTTGTCCTCGATCAGCAGGATGCGCATCGGGCCCAATTATAGGGCTTGAGCGGATGGACTCAATAACACTAACGGCCGCCAAATATCGTTTCGCCTCGAATGGCTCTACCAGCGAGAGTGCGGGACGAGAATGAAGGCGCCTCGCCGAACGGTAGCCATAATCGTCGGACTGGTCGTCTTCGCCATGGGCGGCGGCATTATCCTGGTGAATCCGCGGGTGACTCGTTACGTGGAGAGCGATCAGTTCCGCGCTGAACTCGAAAAGGAGACGGCGAAAGGATTGCATTTTCCCGCGGGAACCTACGCCCCAATCCGACGGACCGGACTCCTGACCGCGGCGAGCGACAGCTTCCAGGCGGAGAATGGGCGCAAGGCATTGAGTGCGATGAACGCACACAGCATTACGGCGCAGTTCAATCCGCTCGGAGTTTTTCTGCGCCGCTGGCAACTCGACGATGTCCACATCGCCGGAGGCGAAGTTGGGATTCAAACCTACGAGCCGAAGCCGGAGCCGTCACCGAGTAAGCCTTGGTATCACGTTTTCCTGCCGGCTCGAGTTTATCTCCGCAAAGTCTGGTCGGAGCCTGCCGATGTAACCTGGCGATTTCGAAACGAGAAAGGCGGCTTCTTCGGGACGCGTTTGCTCATCACTCCGCACGGACGCGATTTTGAATATCAGGCGACCGGCGGAACAATGAAAGGCGCGCTCATTCCCGATCTGCCATTGCGCCATACGCATCTGCTGATCACCAGGACGCTGCTCACGCTTTACGAGCTCGATCTCGCGCCCGGCCCGGCGAGCCATGATGGATTCATTCACGCCGAGGGCAGGGCCGGCACGCGTGAGGACAAGAGCGTGAAGTTCAAAGTGAAGTTCGAAAAACTGCCGGTGGGCGAATGGCTGCCGGCGAGCTGGCACGATCATGTCAGCGGGCTGGCCGACGGTAATGTGCGGTGGAGCGGCGAGAAACCAAAACTCGAAACCTCGCAGGTGCAGGCAGCGCTTCGAGTGAAGAATGGACGGGTCAACCGGCTGCCATTTCTCCAGAAGCTAAGCGCGATCACCGGGAAGAAGTCGATCGAACAATTGGACCTTAATGAATGCTCCGCGGAGCTGGATTGGAATAGTCCCCGAGTCGAAATCAAAAACATCGAGATTGAAGACAAAGGAAAATTTCGAATCGAAGGTGCGCTCTCCATCCGCGAGAAGTCGTTAGGCGGCGCCATTCAGCTCGGCCTGGCGCGTGAATATCTGGAGTGGCTGCCGCGCCCTCAGGAGGTTTTTCCGAGGGAGAAAGCGGGATATTTTTGGACAACTGTGCACTTGTCTGGAACAATCGATCAACCAGAACAGGACCTCAGTCCGCGAGTGATCGAAGCGCTGAAGGAATCGCCCGGGGCATTTCTCGGTCTGACCTTTCGTCTGATCCGAGACTGGTTGAAGGACGCCTTCGGCGAGTGAGCCAACGGAGGTCACGCTTCCAGCCTGACCTGCGCAGACTTCGCTCGTGATCTTCACGTGATTTCGTCTATCGTCCGCTCGCCCAAATGCCGCGGAACAACGAGCTCCAAAAAATTTTGCTGATTGGCTCGGGCCCGATCGTGATCGGGCAGGGCTGCGAGTTCGATTATTCCGGCGTCCAAGCCTGCAAGGCGTTGCGCGAGGAAGGCTACCAGGTCGTGCTCGTGAATTCGAACCCGGCCACGATCATGACCGACCCGGAATTCGCCGACCGGACTTACGTCGAGCCGATCACGCCCGAAGTCGTCGAGGCAATTCTTGCTCGGGAAAAACCGGACGCGATCCTGCCAACGATGGGCGGCCAGACGGCGCTCAACGTTGCCATGGAATTGAATCGCAACGGCGCCCTGGTGCGGCACAACGTGAAACTGATCGGCGCGAACGCGCAGGCCATCGCGAAAGGTGAAGATCGCCAGCTTTTCAAGGAAGCGATGCTGCGGATCGGGCTCGACGTCCCGCGCTCCGGCGTTGCGCATTCGATCGCCGACGCGAACCAGGTCGCGGACACGATCGACAAGTTTCCGCTCATCATTCGCCCGGCGTTTACCCTCGGCGGTTCCGGCGGCGGCATCGCTTACAACCGGATTGAGCTGGAGGAAATTGTCGAGCGCGGTCTCGCGCTCTCGCCGGTTACCGAAGTGTTGATCGAGGAGTCGCTCGTCGGCTGGAAAGAATTCGAAATGGAAGTGATGCGCGATTGCGCGGACAACTGCGTCGTCATCTGCTCGATCGAGAACTTCGACGCGATGGGCGTGCACACGGGCGACTCGATCACGGTCGCTCCTGCCCAAACCCTAACCGACAAGGAATACCAGATGATGCGCGACGCTTCGTTCGAGGTGATCCGCGAGATCGGAGTCGAGACCGGCGGGTCGAACATTCAGTTCGCGGTTAATCCGGACAACGGCCGGATGGTCGTCATCGAAATGAATCCACGGGTCTCGCGTTCGAGCGCGCTTGCCTCGAAGGCAACCGGGTTCCCGATCGCGAAGATCGCCGCAAAATTGGCGGTCGGTTACACGCTCGACGAAATCCGCAACGACATTACCCGCGAGACGCCGGCGAGCTTCGAGCCCACGATCGATTATTGCGTCGTAAAAGTTCCGCGGTTCACCTTCGAGAAATTTCCGCAGGCCGATCCGACATTGACGACGCAGATGAAAAGCGTCGGCGAAGCGATGGCGATCGGCCGGACGTTCAAAGAGGCGCTCCAAAAGGCGCTGCGCTCGCTCGAGATCAAACGCTTCGGTCTGTGCGGCGACGGGTATGACAAGCGGCTCGATTCCGAAGCGCTCCGCCTCAAGCTGGCGATCCCCAATGCCGAGCGCGTCTTCCATCTCGCTCAGGCGTTTCAGGACCGCATGTCGATCGACGAAGTTTTCGACCTCACGAAGATCGACCGCTGGTTTTTGCACAACGTTCGGCAAATCGTGGAGGAGCAACGGAGGTTAGGCTTCCAGCCTGACTCGGCCGACAGGCTACCAGCCTGTCCATCCCCACTTCCCTCCGCTATCTTCCAACCTTTCGACGAACAAACTGAACTGCAGCAAACCGAGCGACATCTGCCGCACTGGGAACAGGAAGGTGCCACGTATTTTGTTACTTTTCGCTTAATCGATTCGGTCGCGCAGGACGTTCTCGCACAATGGCGCGAGGAGCGTGAGCAGTGGCTGGAGCGGCATCCTCCGCCGTGGAATTGGCGGACAGCTCGCGAGCACAAGCGCATGAACGAAGAAAGCCGCGAGGAGTGGCTCGATCGCGGCCACGGCTCGTGTTTGCTACGCCAGCCTGCAATCGCCGGGATCGTCGCTTCTAGTTTGAATCATTTCGATCGCGATCGGTACCTTCTCGACGCGTTCGTTGTGATGCCGAATCATGTTCATGTATTGTTCAAGCCACTAAGCGGCAATTCGCTTTCTTCCATTCTGCATTCTTGGAAATCGTTTTCTGCGAACGCGATTAACCGGCAGGTCAACCGCGAGGGTCCGGTGTGGATGGCGGAAAACTTTGACACAATTGTCAGGGACGCGGCGCATTTGCATGCTTGCCGCGAGTACATAGCGCAGAATCCTGTAAAGGCCGGCCTCACCAGAGGGGATTTTGTTTTGCAAATGCAACGGGTCTTGCAGGTAGAGGAACGACAGGCTGGAAGCCTGCCGGCCGAGTCAGGCTTGAAGCCTGACCTCCGGGAGCTTCGTCGGCTCAAGAAACTCGGCTTCTCGGATCGACAGCTGGCAATTGCGCACGGAATCCCAGAATCCAGACTCCGTGCGGATCGCAAAGCCGCGGGCGTGATTCCGACCTACCGGCTGGTCGATACGTGCGCGGCGGAGTTTGAAGCCTTCACGCCGTACTATTATTCGACCTACGGGACCGAGAACGAGATGCGACGGACCGACCGGCCCAAGATCATGATCCTCGGTGGCGGGCCAAATCGGATCGGGCAGGGGATCGAGTTCGATTACTGTTGCGTCCACGCGGCCTTCGCGCTCCGCGAGATCGGGTTTGAAACGATCATGGTGAACTCGAATCCGGAAACGGTTTCGACCGATTACGACACGAGCGACAAACTTTATTTCGAGCCGCTCACCCTCGAGGACGTGCTCAATATATATGAGCAGGAATTGCCCGAGGGCGTGATCGTCCAGTTCGGCGGGCAAACGCCGCTGAATCTCGCGGAAGGATTGAAGGCGGCCGGCGTTCCGATCATCGGGACGCAGCCGGAGAGCATCGAGATGGCCGAAGACCGGAAACTTTTTGCCGCGATGCTCGATAAACTCGGCTTGCGGCAGACGCCGAGCGGTTCCGCGGTCAGCGCGGATGAAGCGATCGTGATCGCGGACCGGATCGGTTATCCGGTGCTCGTTAGGCCGTCATTTGTGCTGGGCGGACGCGCCATGGAGTTGGTCTACAACGCCGACGATCTCCGCCGTTACATGCAGAGCGCGATCGAAGTCAGTTCCGATCGCCCGGTGCTAGTCGACCGTTTTCTTGAGGACGCGATCGAAGTGGACGTCGATTGCATCGCGGACGGCGAGACGAGCGTGATCGGCGCGATCATGGAGCACATCGAGCAGGCCGGCATTCACAGTGGCGACAGCGCCTGCGTGATCCCGACCTTTTCGTTGCCGACGAGCGTGCTCGAACAAATCCGGACCGCGACAAAGGCGATGGCGCGTGAATTGAAGGTGCGCGGCCTGATGAATGTCCAGTTCGCCGTGAAGGGCGACGAAGTTTACGTCCTCGAAGTGAATCCGCGCGCGTCACGGACGGTCCCGTTCGTAAGCAAAGCGATCGGGGTTCCGCTGGCGAAGCTGGCTGCGAAAGTGATGACCGGAAAAACGCTCACCGAGCTCGGATTCACTGTAGAAATTATCCCGACGCATTTTTCGGTGAAGGAAGCGGTGTTCCCGTTCCTGCGTTACCAGGGCAACGACATCGCGCTCGGGCCGGAAATGAAATCGACCGGGGAAGTGATGGGGATCGATGCCGATCTCGGCCTGGCCTACGCGAAATCGCAAATGGCGGCGCCGCCGCCGCTGCCAAAAACCGGCAACGTTTTCATCAGCGTCAAAGACAGCGACAAAGCCGGCGTGATTCCGCTCGCGAGGGAATTTGTTGAGCTCGGTTTCCAAATCATTGCGACGAGCGGGACCTGGGCGGACTTACACGAGGCCGGGGTTCCGGTCACCAAGGTTTACAAGATCCGGGAAGGTCGGCCGAATGTGCTCGATCTCGTCACCAACGGCGACATCCATTTCATCATCAATACCCCAAGCGGCAAGATTCCGCGCGAAGACGAAGTCCGGATCCGGAACGCGTCGCTCGCGAAAAAAATTCCGATCATGACGACGATTCGGGCGGGCCAGGCGAGCGCGAACGGAATTCGTTCCTTGCAGCGCAGCCACGTCCACGTGAAGACGCTCCAGGAATATCATGGACGAATGACGAATGACGAAGCCAGAATCGGTTGAAGGTTCGAGGTTGAACGGTAGGGTCAGGACCATGAAACAGATGTTGCTTTGCTGCGTGCTCGGGTTGGCGTTCGTCGCCGCGCCGGTGCGAAGCGAGGATAAAAAGGAAGAAAAGAAAGATACTGCCGCCATGAGTGAACAAAAAGAAGTCGCAGTGATTAAGACCAGTGAAGGGGAAATGGTGGCCGAGTTCTGGTCGGACGTCGCGCCGAAGACGGTGGCGAATTTTAAGAAGCTGGCGAAATCCGGTTTCTATGACGGGACCGCGTTTCATCGCGTCATCAAGGGCTTCATGATCCAGGGGGGCGATCCGCTGACGAAAGACGAGAGCAAGCAATCGCGCTGGGGCACGGGCGATCCTGGCTACAAGATCGACGCCGAGTTCAGCAAGAAGTCGCACACGAAAGGCGTGCTCTCGATGGCGCGTTCGCAGGATCCGAATTCCGCCGGCAGCCAGTTTTTCATTTGTCACGGCAACCCGACGTTTCTCGACGGGCAATACACAGCTTTTGGCAAGCTGATCAAAGGCGAGGACGTGCTTGAAAAGATTGCGACGACCAAAACGCTGCCCGGCGATCGGCCCGAGAAGCGGGTGAACGTCGAGAGCATCAAGATCGTCCCGGCTGATTCGGTGAAGTGACGAAGACGAAAATCGCGCTCGTCCAGATGCAGTGCGGGACCGATCCGGCTGCGAATCTGGCGAAAGCGATTGCGCGCATTCGGGACGCGGCGAAAGAAGGCGCGCAGATCGTTTGTCTGCCGGAATTATTTCGCTCGCAATACTTCTGCCAGAGCGAAGACCACGCGAACTTCGCGCTGGCTGAGGAAATTCCAGGTCCGACGACCTCGGAGCTGGAAAAAGTCGCGCGCGAATGTGGCGTCGTCATTGTCGCCTCGCTCTTTGAGAAGCGCGCCGCCGGTGTTTACCACAACACCGCCGCGATCATCGACGCGGACGGCCAATACCTCGGGAAATATCGCAAGATGCATATCCCGGACGATCCGTCGTACTACGAGAAATTTTATTTCGCGCCGGGCGATCTGGGGTTCCAGGCCTGGCCAACCGCGCACGGAAAAATCGGCGTCTGCGTTTGCTGGGACCAATGGTATCCGGAATCGGCGCGGCTCACGGCCCTTCGCGGCGCCCAGATTTTGTTTTATCCCACGGCGATTGGCTGGCATCCGCGCGAAAAGGAAAAGTACGGCGCGGCGCAATATTCCGCCTGGGAAACGATGCAGCGCAGCCACGCGATCGCGAATGGTTGCTACGTGGCGGCGATCAATCGTGTCGGTCATGAAGCGCCGGCGGGCGGCGACGGGATCGAGTTCTGGGGACAAAGCTTCATCATCGCGCCGAGCGGCGAAATCCTCGCGAAAGGAAGCGCCGATCGGGAAGAAATCGTGACGGCGGAGATTGATTGGAACCGCGTCGAGGTAACGCGAACCCATTGGCCGTTCCTGCGCGATCGTCGGGTCGACGCCTACAGCGGGATCGAGCAGCGGCTGATCGATTGAGCATTCTTCTGTAGCCGCTTCGCTGTGCGAAGCGCGAGAGACGCATTGCCCGCGAAGTCGCGCTCACGTCGCCCTCAGGGCGACGGCTACAGAAGACCGCGTCACCTGATTAATTGTTTTCATTTCCGCTACCCCAGCGGTACGTTTGCGGCCATGAAAACATTAATCATTTCGCTGGGGATGATGTGCGCTCTGGCGTTGGCGGCGCACGGGCAGGATGTGACGAACGCGACCTGCAAATTGGAATCGAAGTCGGGCAGTCAGGTCGCGGGAACGGTGACGTTCATGAAAATGGGCGATGACGTCCACGTAGTCGCCGACATCACCGGATTGAAGCCGGGCAAACATGGGTTTCACATTCATGAAAAGGGAGATTGCTCCGCGCCTGATGCGGCTTCAGCCGGCGCGCATTTCAATCCGACGCATCAACATCACGGCGGGCCGACGACTCCCCCCGAACGTCACGCTGGTGACCTAGGCAATCTCGAAGCGGACGCCTCCGGCAAGGCGCATCTCGATTGGAAGGGGAAAATGAGTCTGAGTGGCGCAGATTCGATCAT
>DASQPH010000015.1:0-5286 GCA_035644055.1 Chthoniobacterales bacterium | reverse complement strand
ACCAATTTGCACGCGGGCGGAAAATTCGGCCAGGGCGCGTACAAATATTCCGGCGGCTTGCACGGCGTCGGCGCCAAATGCACCAACGCGCTCTCTGATTGGTTCAAGGTCGAAGTCACGCGCGAGGGCAAGGTTTACCACATGGCGTTCGAGCGCGGCAAAACCACCGAAAAACTCAGCGTTATCGGCGAGATCAAAAACAAAAAAAATACCGGGACGCTGATCACGTTTTTGCCCGACCCGACGATCTTCACCATCACGACGGAATTTAAATTCGAGCGATTGGCCACGCGATTGCGCGAGCTGGCATTTTTGAATCCCGGGCTCGAAATCTCACTGTCGGATGAGCGAATCGATCCGCCGAAAAAGGAGACGTTTCTTTACAAGCACGGCATTGAGGAATTCGTCCGGCAATTGGGCGAGAACAAGCAGGTTATTCATCCGAAGCCGATCAACATTTCGCGACAACGCGACGAAACATTTGTCGATTGTGTTCTCCAATATAACGACAGCTACAACGATCAGATTCTTTGTTTCGCCAACTCCATTCCAAATCCCGACGGCGGAACGCATCTGACGGGCTTTCGCACTGCGCTGACGAAAGCGATCAATCAATACGCGCGCTCGAACAGCCTGACTAAAGAGAAAGATCCATCCCTTTCCGGCGACGACGTTCGGGAAGGTTTGGTTTGCGTGTTGAGCATTAAGCTGCCGAATCCGCGATTCGAATCACAGACCAAAGTGAAGCTGGTCAACACCGAGATCGATGGCGTGGTGAATTCGGCTGTTTACGACGGGTTAATGAACTACTTCGATCAAAACCCGCCGATCGCGCGGCGCATTTTCGATAAGGTTCTGACGGCGGCGCGCGCCCGCGAAGCGGCGCGAAGGGCGCGCGAGACCATCCGCAAAGGCGCGCTCACGGGCGGCGGACTGCCCGGAAAACTGGCCGATTGTTCGGAGCGCGATCCGGAATTAACCGAGCTTTACATTGTCGAGGGTGACTCGGCCGGCGGCTCCGCCAAGCAAGGACGCGACCGACGTTATCAAGCGATTCTGCCAATTCGCGGCAAGCTGATCAACGTCGAGAAAGCGCGCGAAGATCAGTTCCTCAAGAACAATGAGATCCAAGCCATGATAACCGCCATCGGGGCAGGGATTGGCAAGCCGAAGGAAGAAGATGGGAACGGCAAAGAGGAAGGCCGGTTTGATATTATGAAGTTGCGCTATGGGCGCATCATCATCATGACAGACGCGGACGTCGATGGATCGCACATTCGCACGCTGTTGCTCACGTTTTTCTTCCGGCAAATGACCGACCTGGTCCGCGCCGGCAAAATCTACATCGCGCAGCCGCCGCTCTATCAAATCAAGCGAAAGAAGCGCGAAGAGTATGTCGATGACGACGTGCAGTTGAACAAGATCCTCATCTCGCTCGGCGCCGAAGACGTGCGCTTGAAAAATCTGGCCGACGACAAGGAAGTGACGGCGGCACAACTCAAAGACATTCTCGAGTCACTCGAGAAGCTGGCGAAGCTGAGCGAGTCAGTTCGCCGGCATGGCGGCGACTTCGAGGCTTTTCTCGCCAAGCGCAATTCCAGGTCGGGCAAACTGCCGAACTATCTGGTCAAAGTGCGCGCCGGTAACGAAGAGACCATTCATTACTTCCATGACGAAAAAGCCCTGCGAGAATTCCATGAGAAAAATCCCGATCTAAACTTGCTCGATGCGGAGCTTGGCCAGGAATTGCTTCCGCTCGGCGATTCTGCGGCCAAGACCAACGGCACCAGCCGCCGCCGGGGCAAGAAGGTTGAGCTTCATGAATCCGCGGCGATCCAAAAGTTAATCGCAGAGTTGGCCAGGAAAGGTCTGAAAGTGGATCATTACGCCGCGAGCGATCGTCCGATCTTTGAATTGATCGAAGGCGAAGGCGACAAGGCCGTCTCGCACCCGCTTTTCTCCATCCCGGAGATTCTTCATAAGATTTTGGAAATCGGCCGGCGCGGGGTGCAGATCAAGCGCTTCAAGGGTCTCGGCGAAATGAACGCGAAGGAATTGTTCGAGACCACGATGAATCCGGAAAAGCGCAAGTTGCTGAAAGTCGATTTGAACGATGACAATACTGTCGAAGCGGATCAAATGTTCACCCGACTGATGGGGGACGCGGTTGAGCCGCGACGGCAGTACATCGAAGACAACGCGCTCAACGTGCGAAACCTGGATGTGTAGAGAATGACGAAGCTCGAAGGACGAATGTCGAAGGAAATGTAGCAGCGACGTTGTTCCTCGTTTTGTCATTCATTCGTTATTCGTAATTTTTGCCCTGTGTATAACGCGAACGAAAAGGTAGAGCCGATCAATGTTGCCGAAGAGGTATCGAGGTCGTTCCTCGATTACTCGATGTCGGTGATTATTTCCCGGGCTTTGCCGGACGCGCGCGACGGGCTCAAGCCATCGCAAAGGAGAATCCTCTACGCGATGCACGATCTCTCGCTCTTTCCCGGGCGACAGCATCGTAAATGCGCGAAGATCTGCGGTGACACCAGCGGTAACTATCACCCTCACGGCGAAGCCGTAATTTATCCAACGCTCGTGCACATGGCCCAACCGTGGGCGATGCGCGAACGCCTCGTCGATGGTCAGGGCAATTTCGGATCGGTCGAAGGCGATCCGCCCGCGGCCATGCGTTACACCGAAGCGCGCATGACCCATCTGGGCGCCGCGCTCATGACCGACATGGAGAAGGACACGGTCGATTTTGTCCCGAACTACGACGAGACGCGAACTGAGCCAACTGTTTTCCCGTCCGCCTTTCCAAATCTGCTCGTTAACGGCGGCACCGGCATCGCCGTCGGCATGGCGACCAATATGCCGCCGCACAACCTGGTCGAGGTCATCGACGGGATCTGCGCACAAATCGATGACCCGGACATCACGCTCGACGAGTTGATGAAGCACGTGAAGGGGCCGGATTTCCCGACCGGTTGCGCCATCTGCGGCATGAGCGGCGTTCGCCAATATCTCGAGACTGGCCGCGGGAGCATGAAAGTACGCGGTAAAGCCGGCGTCGAGGAAATCAAAGGCGGCAAAGAACAGATCGTCATCACCCAGATTCCGTACAACGTGAATCGCGCGACGCTGGTGGAGCGCGTCGCCCAGTTGGTGAACGAGAAAGTTCTCGGCGACATCACTGCAATTCGCGATGAGTCCGATGAAAACACGCGGGTCGTCATCGAGCTGAAACGCGACGCGAACCCGAAGATCGTCATCAATAATCTTTACAAGCACACGGCGCTGGAAAGCTCGTTCGCCGTCATCATGCTTGCGATCGATCACGGGCGGCCAAAACTCCTTTCCCTCAAGGAGGCGAACGCCGCTTACATCGATCATCGCCGCGAAGTGGTTCTGCGCCGGACACGTTTCGAGCTGCGTAAAGCGGAGGAGCGCGCCGAAACGCTCGAAGGTTATCTCATTGCCCTGGCCAATCTCGATGAGTTCATCCGCATCATCCGCGGTTCGGCCAACCGCGACGAAGCGCGACTTAAGTTGCTCGCTTTCGAATTCACGCGAAAACAGGTCGAGCAGATCGGCATTTTGATTCGCCACGAAGCACGACTGGTCGAAGGCCGCTACGCCTTCAGCGAACACCAGGCAAACCAGATTCTCGATCTTCGCTTGTATCAACTGACCGGACTCGAGCGGGTAAAGATTGACAAGGAATACAAAGAGCTGATCAACACGATCAAAGATTTGCGCGATATTTTGGCGAAAGAAGCGCGCGTCCTCACCATCATTAAGAAAGAGCTGCGCGAAATCCGCGACAAACATGGCTCGCCGCGGCTAACCGAATTCATCGCTGACGAAGGCGAGATCAACATGGAGGATCTCATCGCCAATGAGGGCTGCATCATCAGCATCACCCATGGCGGATTCATCAAACGCACCGCGGTCAGCGCGTTTCGGGCGCAGCGACGTGGGGGCAAGGGAGTGATCGGGATGTCAACGCGCGAGGGCGCCACTCAGGAAGAGGAAGGGGATTTCGTACAGCATCTTTTCACTGCTACGACCCACGATTTTCTGATGTTCTTTACCGAATCGGGACGCGCTTACGTCGAGAAAGTTTACGAAATTCCGGAGATGGGCCGCGCCGCCAAAGGACGTTCCATTGCCAATATTCTCGAGCTACGCGCGAACGAGAAGATCGCCGCGACCATTCGAGTCCAATCAAAGCGCGCTGGCACTGGCCCAAATGCCGCCGACAACACCTGGGACGAAAACCTTCATATAATTTTCGCGACTCGCTCCGGCATCGTAAAAAAATCGAACCTTTCCGATTACGCTAACGTCCGAAAAGGCGGAATCATCGCCATTCAAATTGAGCCCGATGATTGCTTGATTGACGCGAAACTTACTTCTGGAAACGACGAGCTCGTCCTCATTACCAAGGAAGGAATGAGCTTGCGGTTTCACGAAGAACAGTTGCGCGATCAGGGACGCAATACTGTCGGTGTTTGGGGAATTCGGCCGGAGAAAAATGATCACGTTGTTGCCAGCGCGATCGTGAATCCGACGGCGATGTTGCTGGTTGCAGGCGAGAACGGGATCGGAAAACGGACGCCGTTTGATGATTACCGGAAACAATCCCGCGGCGGCAAAGGCATTATCACGATGAAAACGGGAGACAAGACTGGCAATGTCGTCGGAGCGCTCACGGTTACCGATGCTGATGAGTTGATGCTGATCACGACCAAAGGTCAGCTCGTGCGGACGCGGGTGAAGGAAATACGTGAGACCGGCCGCAATGCCATGGGAGTGAAGCTCCTTACTTTGCGCGAAGGCGAAAAATTGCAGGCGATCGCACCTGTCGTCAGCCAGGCGGAAGAAGAAGCGAAAGCCGAAATCGAGACTCCGGCAAGCTAAGAAAAGAGCGCGCGACCATTCGGTGCGCGCTCCCTGTGAATCTAAGTAACGACTAATACCCGGTGGACCGAGTAGTCGTTGTCTGCTGCGTCGCCGCCGGCTGCGCTACCGTTGTAGTCTCGTGAGTCGTGGTGGTCGTGGTCGTGGCCGGCTCGGAGGCGCACGAACTCAAGCCAAGCATGACAGCCGTTGCGGTAAGAAGGATAAGTATTTTCATAATTTGAATTCCTTTGTTGAGTGTTCGGCGCAAGTGTCGCGGACAGATGTATTTCTCGCGAAATTTTTCTCGAATTAGGCCACCGGAACTTCGCGCCCCAGCTCGCTCGAGGCGTAAATTCCATCGATCATCTCCATCAATTCCAATGC
>DASQPH010000014.1:0-6760 GCA_035644055.1 Chthoniobacterales bacterium | reverse complement strand
AAACGGGCCTATAGCTCAGCGGTTAGAGCAGCCCCGAAAGCATTCGGGGTTGGTCATCAGCGTGGCTCGTGGTCTAATACCGTTAGAAAACGGGCCTATAGCTCAGCGGTTAGAGCAGGGGACTCATAATCCCTTGGTCCCAGGTTCGAATCCTGGTGGGCCCAGCCTCCGCTTTGGCGCTTCAGCGGCAAAGCGAAGGCTGTCACGCCGGAGTGCAACGTAGGCGGGTACGTGTTTTTTTGCTCGCACGTTCTAGCGCCAAAGACTACGGCTTGGCAGGCCACCCCCATGAATCGCTTTTTCTACGTCTACATTCTCGTCAGCGAAGCAAACGGCACCATTCACTACACGGGGGATGACTCAAAATCTGCGAGAACGCGTTCGCGATCATAACCGTGGCGTGTGCCGGCATACCGCGAAGTCCCGACCGTGGAGATTGGAGACCGCGATTGCCTTCAGTTGCGAAAGCAAAGCGCGCGAGTTTGAACGGTATCTGAAAAGGGGATCAGGACGGGAGTTCGCCCGGCGCCATTTCTGAGCTGGTCGCGCCCAGTAAACTCGCGCTCTACAAATGGGTTCCGGTCTGCGACGCCGGAATTTGGCGAAGGTTGCGATCGCGCTGCGCGGCTTTTTCCGCGGCGATCTCGGCTGCCGTCTTGGCCGCGGGCTTTTTCTTCATGACCGCGTCCATCTCGGCTTTCGTCGGTGGTGGTGGTGCTTTCGTATGAGTCTGAATTCCCGATCTCACGACCTGACCGTTCACGAGCTTGTAGCCATCGACATGCGTCCAGACGCCGTTGTTATACGACCACCCCGAGGCGGTTGTCGTGACCGGCTCCACTCTCAGAACCGAGCGCGAGGTTTTCTTTTTCTTCGACGGCGGATTAGCCTTCAATGCCGGGGTCAAGGTAAGACTGACGAGAAGGGCCAAAGACAAAATGGTTCGTATCATATTTTCGTTTTCGGACTGCGATTTCGCTCCGAACGGATATCTGGGGCGAAGGTCACGGGGCAGCGACCGTCGGAATCCGCGGAGACAGTCCGTGAGTCAGGTCAAAAAGGCAATAGCAGCGCGAAGCTTTTTTGTTTACTGGCCCAACCACGGCGTGGGTTGAGAAAAATGTTCGTGAGCCAGGACTACGCCGATGCGAACAATCACGCTCACCAGAAAACCAACCACGAAACAAAATCCAGCGGCGTAACGCATCGAGCGCTCCGCTAGATCGAAGATTCCCGGCGGCTTATCCTTGTGCACGATACGATTCTCAACGGAGGCGTGGCTCGTTGCAACTATTCAAGCTTTTCGGTGTTTTCCCGCTGAACGCGTCGTGCCAGATTGCGCCGCTCACCGGCCATCGTCCGCTATGAAAACGTTCCGCCTCTGTCTCGCTCTCATGGTTCTCGCCACGTTCGCTCGCGCGCAAACGGCGGCGCCGATCACTCCCAACACGGTTCCGGAAAATCTCGGCCTCGGTTTGCGTGAGTTGGTGGAACTCTCGCAAACGGATCGCGCGGCATTGCAGCAACAAGTCCAGGCTGCGCCCGCGATCAACTCCGATGCGGCCGGCCGTGTCATCGCAAATATCCAATTGGACGGAAAAGCGCCCCTCGCCGAAGTGCAGGCGAGTCTCGTCGCGCTCGGATTGGAAGTGATCGCGGTCGAGGATCAATGGCGGAACGGCGTGATCTCCGTGTGGTTGCCGCTGGGTCAGGCAGTGGCGGCGGCGAAGCTTCCAGGCGTTCGCAGTATTACGCTGGCGCGAAAGCCGGTTCGTCGCGTGGGCGCCGTGACTGCGGAAAGCAGCGTGGTCGAGCACGCCGCGGACGTAAACGCGCCGGGCGTCGTCACGCCGCAAGGGATCATCGGCCGCGGAATCAGTGTCGGCATCGTTTCGGATTCGTTCGACGGCGCGGCGAACGTGCCGCGGGCGAGTGCCGGCGTGGCTTCCGGCGATCTGCCGGGTCCTGGCAATCCCGACGGCTACACCCAGCCGGTCGTCGTTCTGAATGACGACCCGGGCAGCGATTCGACCGACGAAGGCCGCGGCATGGCCGAGATCGTCCACGACATCGCGCCCGGCGCGAAGATCGCCTTCGCAGCCTGCGGACCGACCCAGACTTCGATGGCGGCCAGCATTCGCAATTTGCGCACGTCGTCCCAGGCGCTTTGCGACATCATCGTGGATGACATCGGTTTCTCCGACGAACCGTTTTTCTCCGATGGCATTCTTTCCCAGGCGATCGACGACGTGGTGACGAGTAATTCCCTCTCCGGAAAAAAGGTGGCCTTCTTTTCCGCGTCGGGAAACAGCGATAACCACAGTTACGCCGCCGACGCGAACATCATTTCGTCAGCGGCCAGCGCGGGGAACGTCAAGCTCAGTCAGGTCCCCTCCTCTCTTTACGCCGGCGGATTTCAAAACCTCAACGCGAGTGGACCGGCGGCGATCGTGATGACCGTGACCACCGGTACCGATCCGGGCGAGCTCGTTTTGCAATGGGACGATCCGTTTAACACCGGCGGCGTAACCACCGATTACAATCTGCTCGTCTTCAATTCCGCCGGAAATTATCTCAGCTCGATCAGCGGCAAGGACAACAACTTCGCGACCGACCATCCAGTCGAAATCGTCGACCTCAATCCGAACACGACTTATCAGCTGGTGATCAGCCTGGCGTCGAATGCTTCGCCGACGGCCCGGCATCTCCGCATGATATCGTTCGGCGAGGGCGCGATCACCGGTCCCTACTTGAGCAGCAATGGGATTTCGCTTTTCGGCCATCCGACCGCAACCAATGCGAATGCGGTGTCAGCGTATGTTTACAACAACACGCCGAACGTCGTCTCCAATTACAATCCGAATAAAACGAATCCGCCGCCTGGTCCGTACGAACCGGCGCTGGAGTCGTTCAACATTCTCGGCGGAAATCTGCCATTTTATTTCGACAGCCAGGGACACCGGCTGGCTTCACCGCAGTTCCGGCAAAAGCCCGAACTCGCCGCGGCGGACGGCGTCGACACTTCGTTCTTTCCGACGGATGCCGGCGCCGATTACGACAACGATGGTTTCCCGAACTTCTTCGGCACCAGCGCCGCCGCACCGAACGCCGCGGCTTTTGCTGCGTTGCTTCTGGAAGCCGCGGGCGGCCCGTCATCTCTTACGCCGCAACAAATTCGCGACAAGCTGGAACAATCCACGTTCCCACACGACCTCGATCCGAATTTCTCGCAGGCGTTGATCAGCACGACGAATTCTTCTCTCACTCTGAGCGCGGCCGGCGATGACAGCAATGAGAGCGCGACCAACCCGTCGTTCTTTACGCTGCACTGGGACAACGCGAACGGAACGCCGCTGCAGCAAGTCACGATCGACCTCACTCACACCGCATTGGTTTTCGATCCACGCTCCGATCTTGGTTTCCCATTTACCGTCGGGCAAAATTCCGGCGGTGTGAGTGTGACCTCGACGCTGTCGGCGGACATGCGGGTGCTGACCCTGAATTTCGGGAACACTTTCACGGCGGGCAAAACGATTGCGTTTGGCATCGACCGCGATTTCGTTGGGATCAACGCGGCCGGGAATTCCGCGGATGACCTCGGTGGCGCGAGCGTCGTCGCGATCGCCGATCCGAACGCGCCGCTCTTTACCGCGTTCAACAATCAGATAGGGCACGGCTTCAACCCCGGCGACGGCCAGGGTTTGATCGACGCCAAACTTGCCGTTGAAACGATCGTTGGTCACAAGCCTGCCTCCACCGGCGTTTCGGCGAATGTTTCCACGCGCGGGAACGTCGGCACCGGCGATAACGTTCTCATCGGCGGCCTGATCATCGATGGCAGCGCGCCTAAGAAAATTATCACGCGCGCGCTCGGCCCGTCGATTCCCGTCACCGGCCGCCTTCTCGATCCCACGCTCGAGTTACACGATCAAAACGGCGGCGTCATCGCGAGTGACGACAACTGGCAGGACGATCCGACGCAGGCTTCCCAGATCCAGGCGAGCGGACTTCCGCCGAACGATCCCCGCGAAAGTGCGATCGTGAAATCGCTGGCGGCCGGCAGTTACACCGCGGTCGTGCGCGGCGCGAACGCCGCGACCGGCATCGGTCTGGTGGAAGTTTACGATCTCGATCCGCAGCCTGCGGCATCCCGTCTCGCGAACATCGCCACCCGCGGCCTCGTTCAAACTGACGACAACATAATGATCGCCGGATTCATTTTGCAGCAGGGAACTTCGCAGGTCGTTGTCCGCGCCACGGGCCCTTCGGTGTTTGCACCACCGCCGGCTTCTCCAAGCGCGCTCGGCGATCCGACCCTCGAGTTGCGCGACAGCCAGGGCAACCTGCTGATGTTCGATGACAACTGGCAGGAAGATAATTTCCAGGCCGTGCAACTATCAGCTGTCGGTTTGGCCCCGGCTTCACCGGTCGAAAGCGCTCTGGTCACGACACTCACTTCGGGCAATTACACCGCGATCGTCCGCGGCGCTCACGGCACGACTGGCAACGCGGTCGTCGAAGTCTACAACGTCCGGTAGTTCCGCCAGATTCGGACCGGTTTGTGAATTGACATCCGGCCTTCGCCGCAGCCACCATTCGACTGGAGTTTGTCAGGATGAACTACACCGTTTCCGTCAGCGATTACTTCAAGAGTCCGAAGTGGATGATGAACACGCTTCTGGCGGGCGTCTGCGTTTTCATCCCGGTCGTTGGCCAGATGGTGATCAAAGGCTGGTTGATCACAGGCTTCTGGGGACGCGATGACGAGCGACCGGAAACATTTCCGGATTTCGATTTCAACAACTTCGGGAAATATCTGGAACGCGGGCTCTGGCCGTTCCTGGTCACGCTGGTCGCGAGTTTGGTAATTTCGATGGCGGCCTGCGTGATCATCGTTCCTGTCACGATGATATTGACAGTCCTCTCCTCGCACGATCACGGCTCGGCCAGCGGTTGCGCGGCGGCCCTGCTCTTCATCATCTTGATGATCTTTTATGTCGTGCTCGTAGTCGGCACGATGGCGCTGGTCACACCGCTGACCATCCGGGCATCGATCACCCAGGATTTCGGGCAGTCGTTCAACTTCGCTTTCATCAAGAGGTTCATCGCGCTGACCTGGACAGAAATCATCATCGCTTCGCTTTTCCTGTTCGCCGCCAGTCTCGTTCTGATGGCCATCGGCGCGATCATCTTTTGCATCGGCGCATATTTCGCCACGGTCCCGACCTACTTCTGCTGGGTGCACCTGCAGAAACAACTCTATCGGCTATATCTTAGTCGCGGCGGCGAGCCCGTGCCGGTGAGCGCGAAACTACGCGACGACGTCGTCGCGGCTTAGCTCTTTTCCGGGGAGCGCACGCGCCTCGCGTGCTGGCGATGGCGCCTCGCCATCGCGAACTTTTTCCGGAAAAGATCGTTTCGGCGAGGCGCCGAAACCAGCACGCGAGGCGCGTGCGCTCCCCGGAAAGTGCGGACATTCCTGCCTTATTTCTTCGCCTGCGCGATTGCTTTATCGAGGAGCTCGTGCGCCTTGTCCGCGCCGGACTCGAAATCCCAGATGTCTTTGTCGAGGAGATACTGGGCGGGCGTGGCGAAGTTGACGTTCTGGACGTTCGTGATGCGCGATTGAAGCGTCACGATGCCGGCGAGCGCGCCGCCGCGGCAAAGGATCAAAGGTCCGCCGCTGTTGCCCGGGCTGACCGGCGTGGAAGTCCGGATCAAGGTCTCCTCCTTCACCTTGTCGAAGCGCGAGATGATTCCCGCGGTGATGCTGAGCCCTTCGCCCAGGGCGTTGCCGATCGCTATGCATGCTTCGCCTTCCTTGATTGCTTCCAGCCGTCGAATCGGAAACTGATTCGGCGTCCATTTTCCCTCGAGTCTCACCAGGAGCAGCGCGAGATCGACGTCGTTCTTTGCCTTCGCCACTACTTCGACGTCAGCAAAATCTTTCTCGTGCGAAAACCGGACGCCGCACTTGTAATCGCCCGTCATGTTTTCGCCCGGATCGACGACGTGCCAGTTCGTGGCGACGAGGCCATACTCGCTGTCGTTATATAACAGGACACCCGTGCCGCTGGCGCCGTTCTCCTTTTTGAAACCCGAGCGCCTCTCTTTCCAGGTCGTGCGCACTTCCAGGACCGAAGATTTGTAAATGTCGCGAAGTTCGTCCGCGCTAAAAATGCGATCGTGCGAGACGGACAGCTGCTGCGTCACGACCGGCTGTTGCGGACTTGGTTCGAGCGTCGGCGTCGTTACAATCGATTTTGGCGACGTGAGCCAATACGTCAGCGAGCCGGCGAAAAAGAGAAAACACGCCGCAGTAAACGGCAGGGCCGAGCGCAACCGTTCGCGTTTGAAGGTCGTATTGACGTAACGAATCTGCGGATAAGCGGAGAACGCGATCCAGGCGATCAAATATGCAGCCCAGATGATCCAGACGAGCGGATCGCGCGAATAAAAGAGCAGCGCGATCACGACAAACCCGAGCCAGAACCACGGCGCCGCCACCATCGCGCGCCGGCGACGATTCATGCGCAGCCAGTTTCGCCAGATGAGGAAACCGCCAAACGCTGGCGTGAGCAGGATGCTGCCGAAGATCGCCATGTACGGGCTCCAGATCGTTTCGCCTTCCGGCGGCTTTGGAGCCGGGATCGATCCTGTAGCCGGGATCGATGATCCCGGCCCGGGAACCATCGCCGGCAACGGCGGCGGACCAGCAGCGGGCATCGGCATCGATGGAAGTGGCGGCGGAGTCGCACGC